>NZ_DBPA01000063.1:0-27733 GCF_002300045.1 Streptococcus sp. UBA632
GAGAAATGCCTTTGGGTTCAGGAACTTTGAAAACTTTAAAAAACGGATTTTGATTGCATTGAACATAAAGAAAGAGAGTACGAAGTTCGTCCTCTCTAGGTGTTAGCTTTTCATCTACCCACTACAGTTGACAAAGAGCCCAATCTTTTTATTTTGCTCCTTATACACAAAAAAAGAGCCTATCTATTTCAGATAAGCTCTTAAAACGTTGATATATCAACGATTATTTTTTAAGGTTGTAGAATGATTTCAATCCACGGTACTCAGCTACTTCACCAAGTTGGTCTTCGATACGAAGCAATTGGTTGTATTTAGCGATACGGTCAGTACGTGAAAGTGAACCAGTTTTAATTTGACCAGCGTTAGTTGCAACTGCGATGTCAGCGATTGTTGAATCTTCAGTTTCACCTGAACGGTGTGATACAACGGCAGTGTAACCAGCTTCTTTAGCCATTTCGATAGCTTCGAATGTTTCAGTCAAAGTACCGATTTGGTTAACTTTGATAAGGATTGAGTTAGCAGCACCTTCTTTGATACCACGTTCAAGGTATGAAGTGTTAGTTACGAAGAAGTCATCACCAACTAATTGAACACGGTCACCAAGACGTTTAGTAAGTTCTTTCCATCCGTCCCAGTCGTTTTCGTCCATTGCATCTTCGATAGTGATGATTGGGTATTTGTTAACCAATTCTTCGATGTAGTCGATTTGTTCTGCAGCAGTACGTTTAGCAGCACCTTCACCTTCGAATTTAGTGTAGTCATAGATTCCATCGTTGTAGAATTCTGATGATGCACAGTCAAATCCAAGGAATACATCTTCACCTGGTTTGTAACCAGCAGTTTCGATTGCTTTGATGATAGTTTCTACAGCGTCTTCAGTACCATCAAATTTAGGAGCGAATCCACCTTCGTCACCAACAGCTGTTTCAAGACCACGTTCTTTAAGGATTTTCTTAAGAGTGTGGAAGATTTCAGCACCCCAACGAAGAGCTTCTTTGAATGTAGGTGCACCAGCAGGTACGATCATGAATTCTTGGAAAGCGATTGGAGCGTCTGAGTGAGAACCACCGTTGATGATGTTCATCATTGGAGTTGGAAGAACTTTAGTGTTGAAACCACCAAGGTAGCTGTAAAGTGGAACTTCAAGATAGTCAGCTGCTGCACGAGCTACGGCAATAGAAACACCAAGGATAGCATTTGCACCGAGTTTACCTTTGTTTGGAGTACCATCAAGAGCGATCATTGCACGGTCGATTGCTTGTTGATCACGAACATCGAAACCAATGATAGCTTCAGCAATGATGTTATTAACATTGTCAACAGCTTTTTGAGTACCAAGACCATTGTAACGAGATTTGTCTCCGTCACGAAGTTCAACTGCTTCGTGTTCACCAGTAGAAGCTCCTGAAGGAACCATACCACGTCCAAATGCACCTGATTCAGTGTAAACTTCTACTTCAAGTGTTGGGTTACCGCGTGAGTCAAGGACTTCGCGAGCGTAAACATCAGTAATAATTGACATTATGTTACTCTCCTTATGAGTTTTAATATTTTACACTACAAATAATACCATAATATCACGGCTTAGGCAAATAAAAACGAGAATTTTTGTAAATGTTGTCACAATATTTTTGTGAATTTCCATTTTCTTACTTCATTTGGTTAAAAAAATGACAGTTAGCGGGATTTAGCCTATAATAAGACTAATAAATGTGAGGTGTTAATATGAGTGAACTAGAAAACAAGGTGCTGCACGCTGCAGCAGGTGAAAAACGCTTGAATCCAGATGAACAACGGCTTTATTTTGGGACTTTCGCTGAACGAGTCGTTTTGTCTATCCCTGTAGAAGATAGCCGTTTAAAAGCGACTAAAGGACGATTTAAAGGCATTTTAAAAGAATTATACCAAGAATACACCACTTTATTTGTCAAAATCTCACCATCTTTGTCTTTTGCGGACCAATGTTATTATATGAAAGTGGCTCAAAACCTTTCTATTCAAGCCACGATTGTTGATGAAAAAAATGCCCATTCGCCTTATGGTATCATCGTTCATTCTGACAAGGCAGAAAATGTGGACAATCCTTTATTGTCCGTGCGCTTTCCACAGCCCGTCGATGAGGAAAAACCTCAAAAAGCCAATAAAAGTGGCTTTTGGTCTAGACTCTTCCACAAGGATTAAAAATCAGTCAAGGCTAAAAGATTGCCAATATTTTGAGCGGTGCGTTCTAGGTTTTGAGGGGCTTTTGCCAAGGTCTTTTCCAAGGAGTCCACACCTGAAATAATTGGAAAAGCGGCTTGGATATTGGCAACAGGAAAGTCAGGCAAATCGTCTTTCAAGCTACCGCAGATAGCAATAACCAGCGTGCCCTTTGGAGTGCGTCTAGCAACACCAACAGGGGCTTTCCCTGATAGGCTTTGCTGATCCATGCGTCCTTCTCCAACAATAACCAAATCAGCTGCTTGAACTCGGCGATCAAAATCAAGCACATCAAGAACAGCATCAATACCTGAGATAATTTTTCCACCAGCAAAGGCAACTAAGCCAGCTGCCATACCCCCACCAGCTCCTGCTCCTGCCAAATCAAGAAGTTCTGGAAAGGATTGGCGGTAAAACTGTTCCATGGCCTTATCCACATGGGCAAAGTCAGTCTTGGGCAATCCCTTTTGCCCTGCAAAAATGTAGGTCGCTCCTTTGGGACCACACAAGGGATTGGTGACATCAGTAATGATAGTAAGGGTGACTTGCGAAAGGTCTGGAGAATTAGAATCGCGAAAGAATCTGACAATATTCCCAAGATTGTCACCAATAGCAGCGAGTTCTTGACCAGCTTCATCAAAGAAATGATAACCAAGACCAGCTGCCATACCCAGTCCGCCATCATTTGTCGAACTCCCACCAACGCCCACCATGATATCCGTGATACCAAGGTCAATCAGGTGTGCCAACATCTCGCCAACACCTTCTGTGGTTAAGGTTAAAGGATTGCGTTTAACAAGAGGAACTTTTTCCAAGCCGCAAATGTCAGCCATTTCAAAAACAGCTAAGTGGCCATTTGTCGCGTAATGTGCTTGAACAGCTTGCCCCAAAGCGCCGGTCACCGTGTGACTGTGACTTTCTAGGTGCAGACCTTCTGCCAAGGCTGCTAGGGTGCCTTCTCCACCATCACCAATCGGCATACGGTCAAAAGTCGCCTCTGGCAAAGCTTTTTGAAACCCCTTCTGAATGGCTTTAGCCACCTCAGAAGCGGACAAACTTTCTTTAAATGAATCGGGTGCTATCAGGATATGCATATAACCCACTCTCCTTTATTTCTTTAATACTATTATAACGTTTTTGAAAGTTACGAGGTTAACAAAATGGAAAAATGGGATGCTTACTTAGCAAATGGTCACAAAACCAATCACATCTTAATCCGAGGGCAAAGCATTCCAGATGGATTCTATCATTTGGCTGTCAAATGTTTGGTGCAACACCTTGATGGTAGCCTTTTGTTTATGCAGCGCCATCTTGATAAGAAGCTTTTTCCTGGCTTTTTTGAGGCCAGTGCAGCAGGCTCTGCCCTTTACGGCGAAAACTCTGAGCAAGCTATTCGGCGGGAGTTGCTGGAAGAAACGGGACTTGTACCAGCTAAACTAACCTTTTCAAAAAGGATTGTTTACAAGGAAGATCAGTGCCTTATGGATCGTTATGTTGCTCTTGTGGATTGTCCAAAAGACCACATAACCCTTCAAGATGGGGAAACCATTGCTTATCAGTGGGTTACTAAGGAAGATTTCAAGCGTTTTTTAGAGAAGTATTCCGTCGTTCCTGCACATCGTTTGATGTTAGAATCGTTATTTTTGGATAAATGAAAAGTCAGCCTCATCTTTGGCTGACTTTTTGCTTGTCTTATTTAGCTAGCGTTTTCTTTGAGGCGTAAAACAACAGTTGTCAAAGAATCAAGGGTTAGACCATCTTCTGTCATCGTAACACCACTTGGATCAGGAATGGCTTCCACTCCAGCTTGCTCCCCGTCCACAACGACCTCTGCGGCTAATAGATCTTTGTAAGCATCGGTCAAGAAAACATGACGCGCCACACTATCAGCATTGATAAAGACAGCGTAACGGTCGCCGTTGCTAGCGAGGGTTTGGTAAGCAATCACTAAATCATCGTAACCAATGCCATTTTCATTTGGAATGGTGATTAGGCTGACATTTTGGTCAATCATTTCCTTGGTGGCCAGGGTAAAGGCATCCGTTGAGCGACGCAGGTGAATCAATCCCTTGGTGTAAGCTCTGCTTTGGGTATTGTCAGGATAATGATCGCTATCTGTAGCCTTGCTCCAATCAAAATGGTTAATCGCATCTATCGAATCATAAGAATCACTGATGAAATAAGGGTAGTCAAACGGTGTGCCGTCTTCGTAAGTCAAGTAATCTGATTTGGCGGGAACTTGGTCAAGAGCAACAGGTCCACGGTAAGCTTCGTCACGGAATTGTTTGGTACGACCGTATTCTTGTCCAGAGTGGATAAAGGCTGTTCCTTGTGAGGTTAAAATGAGGGCATTCCCCAAACGCAAGCGGCGTTGGATTTCTGCTTCGTGCTTAGGAATGCTTGGGTCTTTGTGAATGGATTTGGCAATCACATCATGCAAAGTCAAATTATCGTGTGCGGCGATGTATTGTACAACATCTCCTGGATCATCAGCTAAAAAGTTATTTGGCTGAGCCTTGATATTATTAAATAGCAGATTTAGGGGCCTTGCACCGCCTGTTAGAAAGGCAGGTGAGCCTTCGCTTGGGTAGCCAGATTTTAACAAATTACGCATGTCATCAGAGAAAGAACCAACGCTGTCTGTCTGTGACATCCAAGTTTGGTCGGCAGGTTGACGCCAATCGTTGCTATCACCTACATAAGAAATCCACCCTTCCCCAAGCATAATGATATTAGGGTTTAATTTTTTAGCAGCATCGTAAGCCATTTGCACGGTTTGGGCATCCAAATCCCCCATCATGTCAAAACGGAAACCATCCACTTTGAATTCTTTAACCCAGTAAAGCACGGAATCCATGACCAAACGACGAGTCATGTAGTGGGTTGTCCCTGGGCGACCACCACCAAAACTTGTCTTAGCAGTGCCGTCTTCTTCCATGAAATGGTAATAATTTGGCTCCAAGTCCTCTAAAATAGCTAGATCAGCCGTATGGTTATAAACAACGTCCAAGATAACCCCCATGCCACGCTCATGAATAGCATGAACCAAGTCTTTGAATTCTGCAATGCGTTCTTGTGGGTCTTGCGGGTCAGCTGAATACATCCCTGTCAAGGCAAAATAACTTTGTGGGTCATAACCCCAATTGTAATTGGTATTGCTAGAAGCGTAATTCAGTAAGCACACATCATTTTTAAATTCATTGGCGAAATAATAGCTCATCACAGGCAAAAGCTGGATGTGGGTAACACCAAGGTCTTTTAGGTAATCCAATTTATCAATGAAGGCTGAAAAGGTTCCAAAAGGATGGTGCAAGTCGTCAGCAATAGCTGGGTCTGACGTGAAATCACGAACGTGTGCCTCATAAATAATGGCATCTTCACGTTTGGTGTAGCCTTTGATATGAGCATAGTCTAATTTTTGGTTGCCAATCGATGCGGTGTCCACAATGGCAGCCTTGGCAACCTTATGCGATGGGTCAAGACCAATCCAATCACTGTTCCAAGCGGCTAAAGATTTGGCATAAGGGTCTAGGGTCAAGAAGGTTTCTCGATCACGTTCCATTTCGTAATGGTAATAATAACCACGGTAATCTGAAATGCTTAATCCAGTGGCTGAAGTCAGACTGATTGACCACTCGCCTTTGGCACCTTTAGTCATTGGCAATTTAGCAAGGACATTATTTTGATTGTCCTTATCATAAAGAATCACAGACACTTGGTTGGCGCTTGGTGCCCAAACAGTCAAGTCAACACGCGCACCTTTATCTGACACGCGCGTACCCAATTCCCCATCATAAGCATATAAATAATCCGTATATCGCCAAGTCTTTTTCGCACGGAAATAACCGCCTAAATAATCAACATAATAAGGGGCTAAATGCTCTGAAAAATCCCCTACAACAATAATTCTGTTGCGTTCAGCATCCAAGAAAATATCAGAAACCACGACGTCATGACCATATTTGTCATTCATTCTAAGCGTTTGAAAGAGTTCCTCTCTAGCAATGCCCATCAGATTATCCACAAAAATAACCACTTTTTTGGAACTGGTTTGCTGAACAGACAGAATACTAACGGTACTTAAAACATATGACTTCATATATATTATGTAATCCCCTACCTCTCACACATTCTAGTTTTTTGCCTTTGAAAAGGGGATTAACACTCAAGTTAGGCTGAAGCGTCTGACACCTGACGCCAACCAATCGTTGACCATTATCATCCCCAAACGTAACAAAAAACACTTAAAACCTTTTTTCTGCTCACAGTATACACAATATTATGCAATTACGCAAGCGTTTTCTATGTGAATATTGGCTTTCTTTATTTTCATTTAAACTTTCAATAATTGGTAATTTCTGGGCGGTCGTGAAGCCTGCTTTTCTTACCTTGGCGTGCTTTTAAAACAGCATCAACATCTTCAATACTAACGCCAGTTTCGACCAACATTACTGCCAAATGGTACAGAACATCTGCTGTTTCATTAGCGATTTCTATCTTGTCTGCATTTTTGGCAGCGACAACCACTTCGGTGGCTTCTTCACCGACTTTTTTGAGAATTTTATCCAAGCCTTTGTCAAAAAGGTAATTGGTGTAAGAACCTTCTTTTGGATTGTTCTTACGGTCTTTAGCCTCTTGGTATAATGTATCTAACATGAATATCCCCCTTCTTTTTGCCTACAAAATCTGATTGAAAAAGCAGCTATAAGCGCCTGTGTGGCAAGCAGCACCCTCTTGCTCAACGACAACCAATAAGGTATCACAGTCGCAATCCGTTTTGATTGATTTGACGTATTGATAATGACCGCTGGTTGCCCCTTTATGCCAGATTTCTTGACGTGAGCGGCTCCAGTAGTGCATTTGCTTGGTTTCCAATGTTAAGTGATACGCTTCTTCGTTCATGTAGGCTAACATCAGTACTTGTCCTGTTTGGTAATCCGTCACAATCACAGGAACAAGACCATCTTGTTTCGCAAAATCAAGTTTTATTTCACTCATTGTCTCACCTCAATTCCTGCAGCAGCCATGGCAGCTTTGGTGTCAGCAATTGAAACTTCGCCAAAGTGGAAAATAGAAGCAGCAAGGGCACCTGTGGCAGTGGTATTTTCAAAAACCTCAACGATATGGTCAATCTTACCTGCACCTCCAGAAGCAATCAAGGGCACATTGACCACATCTGCAACGGCATTTAGCATCTCCAAATCAAAGCCTGACTTGGTGCCGTCCTTATCCATACTGGTCAGCAAAATTTCACCCGCACCAAGCTCAACCACCGTTTTTGCCCATTCTAACAAGTCAATTCCTGTGTCCTTACGACCACCTGCCACATAAACGTGCCAAGTTCCGTCAGAAACCTTGCGGGCATCGATAGCTGCGACCACACATTGACTGCCAAATTTCTCTGCACAATCCTTGATAAGTTGAGGATTGGCAACGGCTGAGGAATTGACAGCCACCTTATCCGCCCCAGCTTTAAGCATCTTCTGCATATCCTCTACCGAGCGAATGCCTCCTCCTACGGTAAAAGGAATAAAAACTTGTTCTGCCACGCGTTTGACCATTTCCACCGTGGTTTCGCGTTCTTCGTGCGTTGCGGTAATGTCCAAGAAAACCAATTCATCACAACCTGCCTCATAGTAAGCACGCGCCGCGTCAACAGGATCACCAACATCAGAGAGATTGACAAAATTAACCCCCTTAACCACACGTCCGTCTTTAACATCCAAGCAAGGAATAATGCGTTTTTTCAGCATAAATCACCCTCCAAATGCTTTGAGTTCCTCAAGGCTGATATTGCCGTTGTAATAAGCTTTTCCGACAATCGTACCAGCCACACCAATGGCTTGCAATCTAACCAAATCTTGTACCTGTGAAATGCCACCAGAAGCGATGACCTTGGCTATTTTGAGCTCTGACACTAGACGTTCATAATGCTCGATATTTGGTCCCATTAGCGTACCATCACGGTCAACATCGGTATAGACAAACAAGGTCACACCCATTTTTTCCATGGCTTTGGCTAGGCTAATGTAGTCAACATTGCTGGTTTCTAGCCAACCTTCTGTCGCCACCCAACCATCTTTGGCATCAATTCCAACAACAATCTTATCACTACCAAATCGACTGAGAGCTTCTTGCACAAAAGCTGGCGCTTTTACTGCCATCGACCCAATAATCACACGGTCAATGCCAAGGCTTAAATAGTCCTCAATTTGTTCAAGGGTGCGAATGCCGCCACCCACTTCAACGCCCAATCCTGTGACTTCTTTCAAACGTGCAATTAATTCACGATTGGTTGCCTTGCCATCAAGGGCACCGTCCAAATCCACAACATGAATAAACTGAATCCCTGCTTGAGCAAACTGCTTGGCTTGGTCTATCACATCAGGATTAACCACCGTTTTTTGCTGAAAATCGCCCTTGAACAAGCGAACCGCTTGCCCATCTTTAATATCAATAGCTGGAAGAATTTGCATAGGAACCTCCTTTTTTTCTACTGCCTATTTTTGTTCACAAAGCTGGGTAAAAGCTTTTAAAATCCCCAGACCAACGTCGCCTGATTTTTCAGGGTGAAATTGAGCCCCGTACACATTGTCCTTGTGAATCATGGCTGGGATAGCCATGCCATAATCAGTAGTCACATCGATGTAGGCTTTAGGAACGTCTGTAAAATAGCTGTGCACAAAATAAACCGATTGCCTAGCTAGTCCATCAGTAAGCGGACTATCTTGGATCACAGAAAGATCATTCCAACCTATATGGGGCACAGGCATGGTTTTGGTCGCCTTAATGGGACGACAGACCCCTGGAATAAAACCAAATCCCTCGGTTTCTTGGTGCTCGAGCCCCACTTCTGTCAGCACTTGCATTCCTAGACAAATGCCCAATAAAGGCGTCCCCTGTGCAACAGCTTCCTTAATAACCGAAACCAAGCCACGTTTGTGAAGCTCTGCCATGGCTGCTGGATAGGCCCCAACGCCTGGTAAAATCAGACCGTCTGCTGTCAAGATTTTGCTGGCATCTTGGGACAATTCCGCTGGCATACCAATTTTGCTCAAGGCTCGCAGCACATTAGCCGTATTTCCTGCATCGTAATCAATAACAATTATTTTCATTTACGCTACCAAAGCCCTGACAACACCGCCTAGTTAAGCTGCATTGTGGCTAATTTCCTTTCTCTTGTTTTAGAGCAAGCCTTTTGTAGAATTAACCCCTTGGATTTCAGGATTGATGGTAATGGCTTCGCGTAACGCCCGCCCAGTTGCTTTAAACAAGCTTTCTGATTTGTGGTGATTGTTTTTACCATGCAAAATCTTCAAATGCAAATTCATCTGCACATTGAAAGCCAAGGCTTGGAAAAATTCCTCCACCAACTCGGTATCGAAATTACCCAACTTGGGATTATCAAATGTGCAATCAAACACCAAATAACTACGTCCTGACAAATCAAGACTTGCCAGGCCCAACGTTTCATCCATGGGCACAAAAGACGTGCCGTAGCGATTGATACCAGCCTTATCCCCCAAAGCTTCTTTCAAGGCTTGACCAAGCACAATGCCCACATCTTCAACCGTGTGGTGGCTGTCAACGTGCAAATCACCGTCTGCTTTAACCACCAAGGAAAAGCGGCCGTGTCTGGCCATAAGGGTCAACATATGGTCAAAAAAGCCCACCCCAGTGTCAATACTCACAGGTTCTTGAGCGTCTAAATTAAGACTCAATTGAATCTTGGTTTCAAATGTATTGCGTTCGATACTTGCTGTTCTCATAAAATTTCCCTTTCCAAAATGGGAGTCACACCCTTGATTCCTTCTGGTCTAGGAGGTCAATAAGGTGATACAAATCAGGTTCATTGATCTGATAAAGTGCTTCTTGTCGCACAATAGGCTTGGCACAAAAGGCAATACCCATACCCGCCGTTTTTATCATAGGCAAGTCATTAGCACCATCACCCATAGCAATGGTTTGGCTGAGTTCCAAACCATTTTCAGCTGCCCACTCCTGTAATTTGGCCTTTTTAACCTCTTTGGTAACCACTTCGCCAAGCACTCTACCTGTCAAGACACCTTCTGCCACTTCCAAGCGGTTAGCCTTGACATAATCCAGCCCTAGGCGTTTGGCTAACACATCCACCGTTTCGTGAAAGCCACCTGATACCACACCGACTTTGTAGCCACGGCGGTGCAATTCTGCCACTAATTTTTCAGCACCTTTAGTAAAATGCATGCGCTCGAGTACCTGCTCAAAAATGCTTTCTGGCAGGCCCTTTAACAAGCTAACACGTTCATCCAAGGCCTGTTTGAAATCCAATTCGCCATTCATAGCACGCGCTGTGATATCCGCAATTTTTTCCCCGACACCAGCTTCTTCACCCAATAAATCAATACCTTCTTCTTGAATGAGGGTTGAATCCACATCCATTACCAATAATCCCTTTACTTTAGTCATGGCGCACCTCGATTGCTTTGGCGTGAGCTTGCAGGCCTTCGGCATAAGCTAGACGTGTGATGTCTTGACTTGCTGCTTGCACGGCTGCTTTTGAATACTGCATGTACTGGATGCGTTTGATGAAATCATGCACCCCAAGAGCTGATGAAAATCGGCTGGTGCTGGTTGTCGGCAAAACGTGGTTGGCACCAGCATAATAATCCCCAATCGGTTCACTTGTGAAATGCCCAAGGAAAACAGAACCCGCATTTTCAACCGCATCAAGGTAATCATAGGCATTATCCATGGCAATTTCCAAGTGTTCTGGAGCCACTTGATTCATCAAGGAAAACATGGCTGGAGCCGATTCTGCCAAGATAATTCGTCCGTTGTTTTCGATAGAGGCACGCGCAATCTCCTCGCGTGGCAAGCGTTTGAGCTGCTCTTCAATTTCTAGTTCAACCGCATCTGCCAACTCTTTAGAATTGGTCACCAAAATGGCACGTGCTCGCACGTCGTGTTCGGCCTGAGAAAGCAGATCAGCTGCTACGTATTTGGGATTGGCCGTGTGATCTGCTATGACGCCGATTTCTGACGGACCTGCAATCATATCAATCCCAACAATGCCGTACACCATTTTCTTAGCCGTTGCAACAAAGATATTGCCAGGACCCGTAATCTTATCCACTCGCGGAATGCTTTCTGTCCCATAAGCCAAGGCTGCTATACCTTGCGCCCCACCAACTTGATATATTTTGTCAACGCCAGCCAATGATGCCGCCACCAAAATAGCTGGTTCAAAGTGCTCTTGCGGTGGGGTAATCATGATAATTTCCCTTACGCCTGCAATTTTAGCTGGAATCACATTCATCAAGACAGATGAAGGATAGGCTGCCGTCCCACCTGGAACGTAAACCCCCACACGTTCAATGGGACGAACCAGTTGCCCACGAATGACACCATCACTAGGAGCGTCCTCAAACCCTGTTTCCAATTGTTGCTTGTGATAGCTTTCAATATTGGCTTTGGCGCGTTTGAGGGCTTCTAAGACATCTGCATCAATGGTCGCAAAAGCTTGGTCAATTAAATCGGATCCCACCTCAAAATCATCAAGGCTAATCTTGTCAAAGGTTTCAGAATACTTTCTTAGGGCTTGGTCGCCATTTTTCTTGACATCTTCCAAAATCTGACGAACCACGTCGTCCACGTCACGGTTGTCCTTGCTCAATTCCAGTTGTTCTTGGTACAAGAGTTCTGAAATCTCTTTGGTCGTTCCTGTTAAGCGTTTCATATAAAAGCTACCTCCTCATTTCCAACAATCGTTTCCAGTTTTTGAATAAAAGGCATAATTTCTGGGTTGTTTTTCAATGCTGCTTTATTGACAATCAAGCGCGCCGAGATACGGCAAATATCCTCATAAACAGTCAAACCATTTGCAGCCAGTGTGTTTCCCGTTTCTACGATATCAACAATAGCATCCGCCAAACCAATCACGGGGGCAATCTCAACACTTCCTTGAATGGAAATAATCTCTACATCCTCCCCCTTGCTGTTAAAATAATCCGTCGCAATCGTTGGGTATTTTGTGGCAATGCGCTTACGCTTGTGGTCGTAGGGATTATAATTTTGGGTCGAAGCCACGGAAAACTTACACAATCCAAAATTCAAATCCAGCATTTCTAAATAGCCAGTCGGGTGTTCAATCAGCACGTCCTTGCCAACTACCCCAAGGTCAGCCACCCCATGCCGCACATAAGTGGTCACATCAGGCGCCTTGACCAGTAAAAATCGCAAGGTTTTGTCAGGACTTTCAAAAATCAAATTTCGCCCTTTATTGTCCATAAAAGACATATCAAAACCAACTTTTTCTAAGAGTTTCACCGTATCTTTTTCAATACGCCCTTTGGTTAGAGCGATGGTTATTTTATGAGTCATTAAGCACCTCCTTCTAAATGGTCATGCACCGCTTGGTAAATGGCATCAATATCTACTGCCCACCCAACTGCGGTCAATTTTGTAGCACCAAATCGTTCAAACAATTTATCGTAACGCCCACCTGACGCAAAAGCATCTGGCACTTTATTCCCAAATACCTTGAACATCACCCCTGTGTAATAAGGCATGGTAGGCATTTGGGCCAAATCAATATAGCTTTCTGTCAAGACATCTGACACTTGCTCTAGAAGCATTTCCAAGTCAGTCAAGGCTGCTAAAATCCTTTCATTTTCCACCAAGTATCGTGCTTTATCCAAGACCTGATAGCTTTCCCCGAACAAGAAAGGTAGAGCTTTCAAGAAAGCGTCCAATTCGCTTGGGTAGCGCTTGGTAAAAGTGTTTAGCTGGGTTATATTTTTGTCCCGAATGGCTTGTGCCAATGCTTCCCCAGCATCTTGTGGCAAAGCCAAGATTTCAAAAATCGTCTGCAAAATCGCTGCATGGGACAATTCAAATTGGTAAGATGGAATGCCTGCAATATCCAGAGCTTTTTTGGCTGAAACAATAGCTTCACAAACCGCTTCCTTGGCAGGGTAGCCCACAATTTCAATCCCAGCTTGGGTGTGCTCATTGGTCAAGCCACGCATTTCCTCATTGTACTTAAACACCTTTCCTGAATAAGAAAATTTAATAGGCGTTTCCACCTGTGTTGAGGCGATAACACGCCCAATCTGACTCGTAATGTCAGGACGTAGCGTCAGCAATTCTCCGCTTTTATCAAAAAAATGGTAATGATTGCTCGTCACACTGTCATTAAACACTTCAAAATGCTCTAAAGTTGGGGTTTCGATGCGATGAAAGCCTTGGCTCATCAAAAAATCACTAATATCACGCTCAATGGTATAAGTCACACGCGCACGCTTGAATAATTTATCGTGCATGCCGACGGGTAATGTTGTCTTTTTCATACGCTCAACTCCTGCTTGCATCTTATGATGCCTCTTGAAAAGCCTTAATCACTACAATAACCTGCCCCATCTCCGCCTGATTTCCAATAGAAATCCGCAGATGATTTTGAAGGCGTTTAACTTTTGGAAAATACCGCACATGAATCTGATGGGCTTGCAGGTAATCAAATAAGGCTGGTGCTTCGTGATTTGGGCATTCTGCCAATACAAAATTGGTTTGCGACTCCAAAACAGTAAAACCTAGCTGAGAAAGCGCCTCACTAAACCAGTGCCGTGTCGCTATGATTTTTTGGCAAGTACCTTCGTAATAGTCCCAAGATTCCACTGCCGCGACTGCCAATTCTTCCGCAATCAAATCAACGTTGTAAGGATTGATGGCATTTTTCACTGCATTGATGACCGCCATCAAGTTGGGATTTCCGATACCGTAACCAACGCGCAAGCCCGCCAGTGAAGCATCCTTGGAAAAGGTTCGTGTGATAAATAGATTATCGTATTTCTTCAGCAAAGGCAGAGCCGTTTTCCCTCCAAAATTGATATAAGCCTCATCAACGATAACCACCACATCAGGATGAGCTTTGATAAGTTTTTCCAAATCATCAAGGGACTTGTAAATGCCTGTCGGCGCATTGGGATTTGCCAAAACAATGCCCCCACAATCCCTCATATAATCTTCCACATCTATTTCAAAAGCTTGATTGAGCGGCACTTCGATAAAAGGAATGTGGTACAAGTCCGCCCAAACCTTATAAAACCCATAAGTCAAATCTGGAAACAAAACAGGTTGTCCACTGTTAAAAAAAGCAAGAAAAGCCATAGACAAAATGTCATCCGACCCATTGCCAATAATAATTTGACTAGGGTCAAGACCATGTTGCTTGGCTAGTGCCACCCGCAAGGCTTCTTGGTTCAAAGTGGAATACTTGCGCAAGCGATGGGCATCAAAATGAGAAAAAGCATCCGCCACCTTTGGACTTGGTCCATAAGCATTTTCATTGGTATTCAATTTGATAATGTGCTCGCCGCTTGGCTGACTGCCAGCAACATAAGGCTCAATCGCCCGTAATCCTTTAATCTTTGCCATAAACATACCCTTTCTCTTTTTGATGTTCAAAAAAACGCCCTCGCAAAAAAATTGCAAGGACGTTCAAAACGTGGTTCCACCTTTGATTCAACAGCCAGTCGCCTCAACTGTTCTCATGAAGTACGTGACTTCTGATTCGTAACGTGAATCCGCCCGTCGTGCACTACTATCTGCTGAGTTCGCACACGCGCTCAAGAATGTGTCACCCAAGGATTGCACACTCTTCTCACCACTGAGCACTCTCTGTCTGTTGTCTTGGGCTTTTTCTATCATCGCTTTACTATGATTTAAAAATATTTTACAAGAAAATTCTAAAAATAGCAAGCTTAAAATAAGATTTTTTATATTTATACAATTTTAGACAAAAAAAGAAGAAGACCATATGGCCTTCTTAGCTGATTAAAAACGAATTTGTTCACGTGTTTTTTCATATGATGAAACGAAGCGGTCTGTAACACCTGGTTCAACAGTTTCAAGAGCATATGAAATTTCATCAAATGACGCTTGGTAATCATTATCCACTTCAAACAATTTCAACGCGTGTTCGAAACTATTTTGAACGCTTGGTTCAAAGCTACGGTAACGGTTTGAATATTGTAAGAGTTGCTCAGTCAATGTTGCATTTTGCACGACTTGGTAAGTTGCTTCTTCAAGATTGGCAATGGCAGCTGTTGCAACATCTGTCAGACGAGCCACAGCATCAATGTCAATACGTCCACGACTCAATTCACTAATCAAGGCTTCTAATTGAGAACTTGTCGTGAAGAAAGTACTCAAGAAATCTTGTGGAATACCTGGCAAATTGCGTTTTTCCATATAACGTTTGATCATGTGCAAACGATTGATGTATTTTTCCAGTTTTTGACGAGCCACTGTTTCGATTTCTTCAATGTTTTTGACTTGTTCAAAGACTTCCATTTGACCTTCTTCAACAGAGTCAAGGGTTTTCAAAGTCTTGTCAAAAATCAATTGCAACTCAGTAAATGGACGTTCTTGTGTACCAAAGGCTTCAACAATTGGCATCACTTCAAGATCAATTTCTTCTAATTTTTGAGCAAATGAACGAAGACTCAAACTGTCGCTATCCCCTAAAATATATTTATGGGATAGGCGTTTGATTTCATTTTCCAACTTGTCGTTGTTGGCTTTTGCGTGTGCCAAATAATCTGGAATAATCTTGCTGTCTTTCAAAGCCAATTTATGCGCTGCAATTTCGCGTTCAAACAACTCATACATGGTGTCGATCTTGCTTTGAATACGTTCATTTTCATTACGAGCACGGTCCAAATCAAGTGTGACTAACTCTGAAGAGTTGGCACGAATGGCATCGCGGATTTCTTGGAAACGGGTTTCGATATCTTTTTCAGCAAAGTGGTAATTTTGCTCTAGCAAACGGCGATAACCTTGTTCCAAGTCATCCATTTGATCAGGAAAATCATCTTCTAGTTTCGCAACAATTGCTGGGATTTGTTCTGAAATTTGACCAAGTGCAATGGTATGCTCTTCAGCACGATCCAAAACTTCAGAAGCCTCAACGGGATCCCCTGTTGAGTTCAATGTGACAAATTGAGAAAACTCAGTTTCGATATTTTTCAATTGCTTGTCAATCTCAGGCATCGTAGAACCAAAATTGTCCTCTTTTTCCGAGATAGAAGCTTGAAGGGTTTCGTATAAATCCAAAGCGTGTTTGACACGAGCACTGTTTTTCTCTTCTTGTTCTTTCAAGACTGAGAGAGCCTCACGAATGGCATTGATGTCTTCTTCGATGACGTTCAATTGGCTTTCAACGTTGTCAATCTCATGTTTGGCTTTGATGAATTTAAAGCTGTTGTTAAGATTTTCAGCTTCAAAGATATGATTTTCAATATCAGAAAAAGAATTGAGAGAAAGATCTATCCATTTTTGATTCCATTCACGAAAAGTTGTCTGACTTTGACCAATCAAATGAAGGCTCTTAACAGCTTCAATTTCATCGTTGACCGGTAAACCAAATAAGGACTGCTTCTTTTCTTCTAAAGTTGCAATCAATGAATCATTTCGCTTGCGCACAACCACACCGACTAAGTAAGCAATGATGATGATTAAAACAATTGCCACAAGCAGTAATATAATTCCGCTCGACATTTAAAACTCCTTATAAATTGTCTTTTTATCGTAAAATATCTATAACATTACGATTATAACATACTTAAAGAGAGTATGCAGCATTTTTTACTCGTCTTTCTCATTAAAAATCAAGCGTGCTATAGACCGCATTTTCTTCAATGAAAACCCGACGAGGTTCCACTCGATCTCCCATCAGCATATCGAAAATTTTATCTGCTTCAGCGGCATCATCAACAGAAACCCTTGCCATCAATCGGTTTTCTGGATCCATTGTTGTTTCCCAAAGCTGATGATCGTCCATCTCTCCTAACCCTTTGTAACGCTGAACCGTTGGTTTAGAGCGTCCTTCTTTATAACGCTCCATCGCTGCTTGCAATTCGGCTTCCTGATTGGCACCAGGCTGGATGTATTCTTTAATTTCACTTCCCACTTTGACCCCATAAATTGGTGGTTGAGCAATATAGACATAGCCAGCCTCCAAAATAGGACGCATAAAGCGGTAAATCAAGGTCAAAAGCAAGGTACGAATGTGGGCACCGTCAACATCGGCATCGGTCATGATAACCAATTTGTGATAACGAGCTTTTGACACATCAAAATCAGCCCCAAAACCAGTTCCCATAGCTGTAAACAAGCTGCGAATTTCTTCGTTGGCTAAAATTTTATCCATGCTGGCTTTTTCCACATTCAAAATTTTACCACGAATTGGCAAAATGGCTTGGTGTTCACGGTTACGGCCTGATTTGGCAGAACCACCGGCTGAATCCCCCTCAACGATAAACAATTCATTCATTGATGGGTCGTTTGACGAGCAATCTGCCAATTTGCCAGGAAGGTTTGAGATTTCAAGCCCTGATTTCTTACGGGTCACTTCACGAGCTCGTTTTGCTGCAATGCGAGCTTTGGAAGCCAAAATCCCTTTTTCAACGATTTTCTTGGCAATCTGAGGATTTTCTAACAAGAAACGTCCAAAAGCTTCGCTGAACAAACGGTTGGTGATTTTCACCACTTCTGAATTGCCCAGCTTAGTTTTGGTTTGCCCTTCAAATTGTGGGTTTGGGTGTTTGACCGAAATCACGGCAGTCAAGCCTTCACGGACATCTTCACCTGTCAAATTGTCCTCTTTTTCCTTAATGAGCTTGTTTTGGCGAGCGTAATCATTAATCACACGCGTCAAAGCTGTTCGGAAACCTTGTTCGTGAGTTCCACCCTCATGGGTATGAATATTATTGGCAAAGCTCATGACCGTTTCGTGGTAACCAGTTGTGTATTGCATGGCCACTTCAACCGAAATACCATCCATTTCACCTGAAGTGTAGATCGGTGTTGGGAAAATCACGTCTTTATTTTCATTGATAAAGGCAACATAACTTGAAATACCACCTTCGTAATGGAAATGTTTTTCCTGCTCTAGCTCTTCGCGTCGATCGGTGATGGAAATCCGCAAGCCTTTGTTTAAGAAAGCCAACTCTTGGATACGTTTGGATAATTTGTCAAAATCAAAAGTCGTCGTTTCTGTAAAGATCTTAGGGTCTGGTGTGAAATGAACGGTTGTTCCGTGGCGATCCGTTTCGCCGACAACCTTCAAATCGTCCTGAACCTGCCCTTTGAAATACTCTTGGTAATAGATATGCCCATCACGATAGACAGAAACATCTAGCTGCGTTGATAAAGCATTAACAACAGATGAACCAACACCGTGCAAACCACCTGAAACCTTATAGCCTCCGCCGCCAAATTTACCACCGGCGTGTAAGACCGTAAAGACGGTTTCAACGGCTGGACGTCCTGTTTTTTCTTGAATGTCAACAGGAATCCCACGACCGTCATCCACAACAGTGATGGAATTGTCTTTTTCGATAAAGACTTCGATGTGCGTGGCAAAGCCTGCTAGAGCTTCGTCAATCGAATTGTCAACAATCTCCCAAACCAAGTGATGCAGACCTTCTTTTGAGGTCGAACCAATGTACATCCCCGGTCGCATACGAACAGCTTCCAAGCCTTCTAAAACTTGGATTTGGCTCGCATCATATTCCTTTGCTAATTCTGATAAATTTTTCGTTTCTTCCGTCATTATTTCACTATCTCCATTAGGGACTTGGTCCCATCAACTAATAACGTATCAAAGCCTGCCGCCTGACCAGCTTGCCTATCAATATCACGATCACCAATAACCAAAGCGTCCTTGATATCATACTTTTTCTTGAGGTACAACATGGACTCTGGATTAGGCTTACGGGCAAAACCACTTTCTGAGGTCACCACTTCTGTGAAATAGGGCAAGAGCTGGGTCTTTTTCAAAATGTCCAGCACTAACTTGTTGCGGTGAGACACCAAGAAATTTCGCCCGCCATCAGCCACAATAGCCTGCAAGACCTCACGCGCTCCAGGAAATAAAATAGGCGACTCCAACAGTTCAGCCTCTTTTTCCTTGTATGCCTTTAAAAACTGAGGTTGATCAGGGATAAATCGGGCAATAGCAGCGTCCGTTGACTCCTTTAATTTACTGTGCACCTCGTCGTGTGAGGCTTGTTTTCCAAATGTTTTGAGGGTATCTACGAAAGCTTGTGTCGATATTTCATAATTATCGAGCAACGTACCTCCCAAATCCCATATATAATCACGATAATTCATGTGTTTATTATATCACATTTTAGACAATTTTTATAGTAGAATCCATGTCGTTTTCAAGGAATGTTTTCATAAAAAAAGCTGGGTTTCCCCAACTTTTTTAATAGCGATCACTGCGTCTAAAATGTTTTCGCATTTCTTCTTCTCGGTGCAGGTTATTTTGGTAACTCATCGACAAAATCAAGCCCACACAGATTAGATTGGTGATGAGCGATGACCCCCCTTGAGAGATAAAAGGCAATGGAATCCCTGTCAAAGGCAAAATGCCCAGCGCAGCACCGATATTTTCAAAAATGTGGAACAAAATCATCATGATAAAACCAGTCGCAATGTAAGTGTAAAAACGGTTATTTGACTCAAAAATAACGTGAATCATACGGTAAATCAATAAGAGGTAAAGCCCAAGCACAGCCACACTACCAAGAAAACCAAAGTCCTCTGCAATAACCGTAAAAATCATATCACTTTCACGAACAGGCACCGATAAATCAATGACGTTAAAGCCTTTTCCGGCAAATCCACCACTACCAATCGAAATCATTCCTTGTGTTTGTTGATAGGCGATGGTTCTCGCGTAAGAGAATGGGTCCAACCAAGCAGAAATACGGTTAATTTGGTAAGTATCCATCCCCAAACTATGCAACAAATCTTTGCCGTGCGGCAACAGGAAGATCATCAAGAAACCACCAATCAATAGGACCACTAAGATCAAAACAGGAGCGATAATCCACCAAGAAATCCCTGATAAAAGCACTAAACCAGATAGAATAGCCGCAAAAACCATGGCTGTTCCTAAGTCTTTTTGCAATCCAAGTAAAATCATGACGGGCAAGGTAATCAAGGCAAAGACACCCAATAATTTCCAGTCATTTGCTAAGGAATCTTCCTTGTATTTTTGTCGGAACCAAATGGAATACCGCGACAGCATCAAAATATAGGACACTTTCATAAATTCGGACGGCTGAAATAAGGTCACCGATCCAATAGTTACCCAGTTTTTAGCCCCTGTGGATTCAACCAAGGCTGGACTGTAAAAGATCAAGGGCAAAACCATCAAAACCAAACCCAAACCATATAGATAAGGCGTGATTTTCCATAGAAATTCCGTGCTAAAGAGCATGACAACAAAGGCAATACCGCAACCCAAAAGTATCCAGACCACTTGTTGCGTCATGACCTTCATCACCGCAGTGGGACTGTCATTTGAGGTGGCAATGTAAATGGCTACCAAACCAATCAACAACAGGAAAAAAACGGGTAAAATCACCGAATAATCAACACGACTTTCAATTGAATACTTTCTTTTTGCCATGATACTTCCTTCATTTTTCATCACAATAGAGATAGGTATTTTAGGTAAAATACTTGTCTCTATTATAAAACATCTTGTCTAAAAATAGCTGAACTCAGAAGAACTTTAAAAGGCGTATATGAGAAAAACGCCTTTCTTATGCCAATTCGTCACCTGTCTTCGTCCAAATGACCAGCTACCTTAGAAACGTGGATCTCCCCTGCCGGAATCGAACCAGCAACTACTCCTTAGGAGGGAGTTGTTATATCCATTGAACTAAGGGGAGTTATGAAAAAATCTGTCCCGAGGACAGATTTTTCTCGTTACATAGCAGTGCTCATTAACGACGGATTTCTTTAATACGAGCTGCTTTACCTTGCAATGCACGCAAGTAGTAAAGTTTAGCACGACGCACTTTACCATGACGAACAACTTCGATTTTTTCAACACGTGGTGTATGAACTGGGAAAGTACGTTCTACCCCGATACCACTTGACATTTTACGAACTGTGTACATTTCTGAGATCCCTTGACCTTTACGAGAAATAACCACACCTTCGAAGACTTGGACACGTTCGCGGTTTCCTTCGACAACTTTCGCGTGAACACGAACAGTATCACCAGGGTGGAATGTAGGGATGTCAGTACGTAATTGACTTTCAGTCAAACTTTGAATTAATGGATTCATTCTATTTTTCTCCTATCTTACTAATCATAAGTGCTTGTCCCAGCGGATTAGCCGTATTTCGTGTGTCCATCACACACTCTTACTATTTTAGCAAAAAAGGTAAGTTGTGTAAAGAGATAGAAACCATTTTCGCGAGAGTTTTTTTAGCAAAATAGTCTAGTCTATTTGTGTGGCTTGGTAGTCGCGGGAACGTTTCATGATATCTGAAAAAGTATTAACAATCGTATCCTCAAATGCTTTTTCTTGAACCCTATCGGCTACTTTTTGAAGGACGGCGTGTTCACGGCTTGTGTCTAAGATTGGCTTGCCAACCGTTTTTTTGTAAGCGACGACATCATTGACTAGTTGCATACGTTCTTCCAAAAGCGCCACCAAGTCTGCATCTATGGCATCAATTTTTTGGCGCGTCACATCTAAATCTATCATTGTTTTTCTTACCATTCTTTAAGCTGCACTTTCCTTTTGCATTTTGTTGTTATTTCGGCGTCTAATCACGGTTACTAAGACATAACCAAGAGCGATAATCACACCAAGCACAATCAAACGTCTGACATTACCAGCAATCACAGCGTCACCACCCAAGGCATAAATTAGACTACTCGGAGCCACCCCAATGGTAACATAGGGCAGCCATTTGCGCCAAGGAAGCTTTTCTTCTGCTACATGATAATTGATCAAAATCGTTGGTACAACAGGAATCATGTAGCCTAAAATAATCCCATAATTCTTGTTTTCTAGCGCTTGAATGCCACTAAAACGCTTTTTCAATTTGTTTTCACTATCGGTGATATCCACGACATTGAGCAACTTGATAAAGATAAAATTCCCCAAGACATTTCCTAGCAAATTCATGCCAAAGCCGATATAAGGACCATAAACCACCCCATTAAAAATGGCAAAAACGGCATTAGACATAAATGGAATAGCCGCCGTCACAGCCGTCAGAATAACCAAGACCACAAAATTCAAAATAGTCTTATGACGAAGCTGGGAAATCACTCGATTGATTTCAGCTTGCGAATTGGATTCCCAAAAACGCACCAGCAATTCCCAGTGCCCAATCACATAAAGAATAAAATAACCTAGAACTAGAACCACACCAAACAACACCAAGAAGCGGCGGAGTTCATCATAGCCATACTTCACTTTTTTCATCGTTTCACCCTTAAATCATTAGTCTTTCCCAATAAGATTGCTTACTATTGTCTTTTTATTATACTATAAGTCCTTATCGAATGAAAAGGGAATCCTGACACCGTCAGTAAAAAAGAGGTCTTCTGAAGACCCCTTTTCATCTATTATCCATTGACTTTTTGGGAAATAGCTTGCGCAAATGCCTCTAATTTTTGGATGTCCTCATCATCAGCTGACAAGTCCACCTTCACAGACTCAGCTCCTTTAGTTGCTCCTGTTAGAGCAAACTGAGCTTCAAAATCATCAACGGCTTTACAGAAATAATCGTAGAAGGTATCACCAGAACCAACCACACCAAAGACTTTATCTGCCAAATCAACATCAGCAAGGTCTTCGTAGAAATCAACGATTTCATCTGGTAGATCCCCATCACCATAAGTATATGATGCCACGATAGCCACATCGGCATCTTCAAAATCAGCTGCGTCAACAGTTGTGCATTCGTCCACTTCAACGGTATGTCCTAGTGACTCAAAGGCATTTCCAACAATATCAGCAATTTCTTCTGTATTTCCTGTCATGCTAGCATAGACAATTTTTACTAAAGCCATAGTTTCCTCCAAACATAAATTACTTTTATTGTAGCATATTTTATTGAAAAAAGGCTAACAAAAACCGTATTTTTTAGGAAGCTAGGTGCGGATTTGGTCTTAACCAACCTCACTTTCTTCATTGTGATGAAGGTATTGTCTGTCTTTCCTCCATTTCTTGTACAAGGTTGCTACTGAATTTTCCACGTAATTGGGTTTTTCGACACTCGCAGAAACATCTGCATTAGTGGTTTCACCTGTCAAAACCAAGACCGTATCCACGCCTGCTTTTTTCCCACAACGAATATCGGTGTACAAACGATCACCAACCAACATGGTTTCTTCCTTGGTGTAAGGGTTTTGTTTTAAGGCAAAATCCACCATAGCCGTTTCAGGTTTACCGATATAGTAAGGCTCTTTTTTGACCGCATGGGCTATCATTTCACAAATACCTCCACAATCTGGTACATAGCCAAATTCCACAGGGCAGACCATGTCAGGATTAGTTGCCACATAATCCACATCTGCCTTGGTCAATAACCAGCAAACATCCACTAATTTGTCGTAAGTGAGTTGATTATCATAAGACACAAGGACGCAAGCAATGCCTTCCTCATGGCAATCCGTTGTCACACGAATACCGTTGCATTTGAGTTCTTCTTGTAAAGAATCTGTTCCCAAAACATAAATCAATTGGTCAGGATAGTGCGTTTTTAAATAGTACACCGTCACGTACGAAGCCGTGATAAAATTGGCCTCATCACAAGCCACACCCAGTCCTTTGAAAAAGGTCACATAATCAGCAACGCTTTTTGTGGCGTTATTGGTAACAAAAATAAATTGACCACCACTTTGCTTGATGTCTTGTAAAAAAGGTTTAACCCCTGGTATCAATTTGTCACCCAAACAAACCGTACCGTCAATATCAAATAAGAATAATTTCTTCTTGCCTAACATTTGTTTTCCTCCATTTCACGACGTATTTTCAAGGCTAACTCTGGCTCATTGGTAATGATGGCATCCACTCCTGCTGCCATGAATTGCTTGATTAACTGTGGCTCATCCACTGTCCAGACACGCACTTTCACATCTGAATTCTTATAACGCTCTAAAATCTCAGGCATGAGCAATTGGCAAAAACAAGGATGAATGGCTGGCACACCAGCATTAAGCGTGTAATGTTCTGCATCAACAATGACATCAAAAAAGAGATAGGCCGTCTGGGCTTGCGGGGCAAGGGTCTTGATTTTTTGGATGCTATAATGGTTAAACGATGAATAAATCACACGGTCTTCCATGCTTTTTTCTTGCACCAATTGAACCGTGGCATCCTCGATACCTGGGTACCAAAACAAACTCGTCTTTAGTTCAATATTAAGGACAATGTCGCTATCTTTGACCAATTCCAAAACTTCAGCCAAGGTCGGAATCTTTACCTGACTGTATTCATCGTGTCCACATGAAAAATCCAAGGCGCGCAATTCTTGTAAAGTATGGTCTTTTAGGTAACCTTTTCCATTGCTGACACGCTCCAACTGCTCATCGTGGGCAACCACAAGCACTTGGTCTTTGGTCATTTGAACGTCTAATTCAATACCATCAACTCCTTGGTCAACGGCTTTTTGAAAGGCTTCAAGGGTGTTTTCAGGGGCCTGATGACTGGCTCCTCTATGGGCAAAAATACTAACGGTTTTCATTTTCTCACTCCCAACAATTCTTTAATAATGCTCATAAAAAACGAAACAGGGGGATAATACCTCATCCGCCCTGCTTCATAACTCTATTGTAGCACTCTATTATTCATTTACAAGGTTATACTCTTCAATAGCGTCGTTGATTGAAGATGACATGCTTTCAACAGCTTCATCAACACTTTGTTCACCATTGATGGTTTTTTCAATTTCTGTTTCAACAATAGAACGTGCTTCAGGGAATACACTTAGCAATGCACCAGCATATTCAGGTGAAGAAGCGTGCAATTGCTCAATCGCAGTTTCAAATTGTGGGTATTTGGCAATGTTGTCTTTGAAGACTTGCTCTTCGTGGGCAGCTACTGTTACAGGGAAGTAACCAGTTGAAGCGTTCCAGAAAGCTTGTGATTCTGGTGAGATCAAGAATTTAACAAATTCCCAAGTTGCACGAAGTTTTTTCGGATCGTTGTTGTTCAAAGCCCAAAGTGATGCACCACCGATTGATACGCCACCTTCGTCAGATGAGCTGATTTTAGGGAAGTAAGCTGTTCCTACTTCAAATTTACCGTTAACGTCTTGAAGGATTTGGTTAAGTGATGCTGTTGAACCAAGAGTGATAGCTGATTTACCTGATGAGAAGTCAGCAAGACCAGCATCGCCACCACGACCAACGTTTGGTGCATAACCTTTGTCGTTCAATTCTTTCCAGATTGAAAGGATGTTTTCAGCAGCTCCATTTTCGTCAAAGGCAACTGCTATGGCAATGTCTTCACGACCGTTGCCGTTATTTGCGTAATCAAGGCCTTGTTTGCTGATGAATTGCTCGAAGAACCAACCATAAATACCAAGAGAGATAACTTGGTCAGCGCCACCTTTTTCCATCAATTGACCACCAACTTCGCTAAGCTCTTCCAAGCTATCTGGAATTTCTGTTATGCCAGCTTTGTCAAAGATGTCCTTGTTGTAGTACATGATTGGTGTTGATGAGTTAAATGGCATTGAGTACAATTGGTCATCAATAGTGTAGTAAGCTGACAAGTTTGGCTCGATTTGAGAAAGGTCGTAGTTATCAGCGTCAACCATGTTTTGCATTGGAACAGTCCAACCAGATTCAATCATGAAACGTGTTCCAATTTCATAAACTTGGACAAGGTCTGCTCCCATGTTTCCGATTTGCGCACTCTTCAATTTGTTTAGAGAATCATCGTATTCCCCTTGGTATTGAGCGTTAACCGTGATGCCGTATTCGTTTTCTTCGTTAAAACGGTCCACCAATTCGTCCATTGCTTTGGCAACAGAGCCACCCATAGAATGCCAGAAAGTGATTTCTGTACCGCTAACTTCGTTAGCTGCAGCCATTTCAACGGTTTCAACTTCAACGTTGTCCGTTTTGCTTGATGAGGTTGATGAGCTACCACAACCAGTCAAAGTACCAAGCGTCATTGTTGTAGCAAGAAGCCCTGCCATGATTTTTTTCTTCATTAGGTTTATATATCTCCTTAAAAAATTTTAATTAACACATTAAATTGAGTAAAAAGTAAGTCGGATGCTTTTCTCTTAACCTTTAACGGCACCTGAGAAAAGGCCACGAATCAGTTGTTTTTGACCAACAACAAAGATAGCGATAGATGGGATGATAATCATCACAACACCAGCAATCATCAAAGTGATAGATTGCGAATCCACACTATTTAACATACTAATCCCGATCTGAACAGTTCGCATTGACTCAGAACCTGTTACCAACAATGGCCACATATAAAGGTTCCATGCGTTGATGAAGGTGTAAACCGCCATAGCACCAATCGCTGGTTTGGTCAAAGGAAGCAAGATTTTGATGATAAAAGTCAAGTTAGAGCAACCGTCTAATTTAGCTGATTCATACAAAGATTTAGGGAAAGTCATATAGAATTGGCGGAAGAGGAAGATTCCCATCGCCGACGTCAAGTAAGGGACAATCAGTACAGGATAAGTATCCAATAATCCAAGCTTACCAACGGTTAAATAGTTTGAGATAATAGTTGCCTCTCCAGGCACCATCATGGTAGCCATGACAATCATGAAGAGAATGCCTTTTCCTTTGAATTCTAAAAACGAGAAGGCAAAGGCAGCTAGCGAGCAAGAAATAATCTGACCAACCGTAATGCAACTCGCAATGATGAAAGAATTCAGGATGAATCGCATCAACGGTACTTGCGTGATGGCATTTTTAAAGTTATCAAGGGTCGGATTTTTTGGGAAGAGGTTTAGCTCAGTGGTAAACAACTCACCAGATGGCATAAAGGCAATGCTTACTGCGTACAAGAGTGGCAACAAAATAATCAAAGCCACCACGATATTGGTCAGCAAGCGAAAACCTGTTTTAGCCCTTTTCTTAGCTAGAGCCTTGGCACGCATAGTTTCCTTGATATCAACAATTTGCTCTTGCGTGAGCGTTTCTTGACAATAGAGTTCCATTTCTCCCATTTGTTCCATTAGTATTTCACTCCTTTCTTTTCAACTTTGAACATCACAAGCGTGATGAGCATGATAATGATAAATAAGATAACCGATTGTGCCGCTGCACTACCAAACTTGTAGTTAAAGAAGGCATCACGGTAAATAGAGTACACTATCACGTTGGTTGTTTCGTTTGGCCCACCTTCTGTCAAGATTTTGATTTGTCCAAATGACTGGAAGGCTTGAATGATGTTGACCACAAGGGTATAAAACATGATTGGTGACAAACCTGGTAAGGTTAAGTGGAAAAATTGTTGTAGCGGGCTTGCCCCATCAAGAGAGGCACGTTCGTAGATGCTATCGTCGATATTACCAAGTCCTGCTGAAAAATACAGGAAGTTAATCCCACTATTTAGCCAAGCTGTTAGGAAAGCCACACAGTAAAGCGCTGTATTAGGATCATTTAACCAATTGATATCTAAGCCCAAAAGCTTATTCACAATTCCGACAGCTGGGTGGAGCATGATTTGGAAAATCATGGCTGCCGAAC
>NZ_DBPA01000013.1:0-15630 GCF_002300045.1 Streptococcus sp. UBA632
CCTCGTGGACCACTTTTTCTCACAAGATTTCGTAATCGCGCCATTCGTTCACAGCAAAACTTCAGCTCCGAACGATCCCATTCATAAAATCGAATTTTAGTCATTCTCATTATATCATAAGAGTAGTCCATATAACAATGCTTTCATCTAAACTTATATTACGTTCAAAAAAAACAAGATACCTTCCCAGGTACCTTGTTATTCTTATGACTCTCCCTTATCTTCCAGTAAAACATAGTCATTATCTAAAATGTATTGTGGGAAATCATAAAGTTTTCGTGGTTCTAAAAAGAGCACTGTTTGGTTACTCAGTTCAATATACTCTAACAACTTCTCTACTTCACCTTTCGACAAATAAGCACCGCTATTAACCAAAACTAACAATTTCTTTTTGCTAAGATATTGATAAATTTGAAGAATTTCAAAACATTTTTTAAAGATGGTGTCACTTCGTGTTTCAATTTTAATACCAAGATCTTTGATGAGTTCTAAAATCGTAATGTCATCGCATTCCAGATCCAACTCATTTTCTAAGCATTCATAGGATATTAGTTCTGTAATCTTAGCTGCCAGATTTTCAATCTGAGTCTTAATTTCTGGTTTATCATTCAATTGCCCCTCCAAATCAGCGTATATCAGCTTCAAAACAGCAGGAGAGTTGATTTCAAAACCTAAAATATCAGTAATCAGCAGGATTTCTGTCATCTTTAAAGAAACCATTTTCTCTGTGAAAAACTTTAAATCACTCGCTTCAGAATAGCTATAACATTGTTTAACGATATTAGCATAAACAGTAACATCTTCAATAGCCAGAATTGTCGCGTTTTCAAGTGGTAGCGGTGTATCTAATAGTGGAAAATTAATCTTGATCACTATAATCCTCTCCAAGAAATACAAGACGTCTATCAGAATTGGCAATGCTGGTATTTTGCTCACCATTCAAATAAATCATACGAGCAAACTGTTTTTCAGTCACTGTCAAAAGTGTGATGCTTCCTTTTTTAGGATTATTGGCTTGAAGTCTATCAATCATCGCTTTATTGGCAGAATTATTTAATAACAATTTGCTATAAACTGAAAATTGGTGCATGATAAAGCCTTCACTCAATAAAAATTTTCGAAATTGACGATAGGCTTTTCGTTCTTCTGCTGTTTCGGTTGGCATATCAAACATTAAAATCATTCGCATATATCGATAACTCATATCCTAAATTCAGGAACTCCTTTCCCACCATGATTTAGAGCTTTAACCACTTTCTTCGTATAATCACTAACGATATTGTTTAGGAACATTTCTTTATGGTTATAAGAATAGGTTTCATCAAACATCGTAAACAATTCGCGTTTAATCTTAACAAAGGAAGCGTTACGATTTTCATACACAATTCTATCAACAATTGGACGGAATGACTCCATGATATCACTAGCCAGATTAAACTGGTTGAATTGGTTAGCATGTTTTAAGCCGAATTGCGTCATACAACCACAAACAACTAATTCACGCGCAAACATACTCAACAACAAAGTATACCCATAGTCTAACCCAGCATTAATATCATTATCCTGATCACGCGAGAAATCATTTCCAAACAAGGTATTAAAATAAATTCTTGCAGAATGTCCCTCACGATTACTGGGATCAAAAGGCTCTAAGCCGTGATATAACTCCATAATAGATTGGGATTTTTCAAAGAAAGAACATTTACCAAGATACATGCTTTGGTTTAATATTTTCTGGGCAATAATCGTTGTCCAAACATCACATTTGACATCATCGTCCCAAGCAATTTGATTTGTCAGCTGTAAACTAGAATCATGGCGTCCATAGTAAGGCGTCAGCATTGCAGTTGGCAAACGTTTTTCATCACAAAAAATAATTAAAATATTTCTCTCGACTAAGCGTTCAATCAACATCGTCGTCAATACAATATTCGTCGTTTCAAGCAACAGAATATCAATCTCTTCCAGATGAATCATTTCAGTATGATAAGCATCTTTAAAAATCAAATGATTATTCTTATACGACAATTTAGAATGCTCATTAACAATAACCGTACGCCATCCCATTACTCTTCTCCTAATTTACTCAAATCAATACGTGTTTCATAAAGACCAGTGATAGATTGGTGGATAAGGGTGGCATTCAGACATTCTTTTGTTGAGGTATAGCGTTTACGTGGAATTTTTTCACCAAGGAAATTGAAATCAGCCGGCGCACCTAATGCAGTCAGTGTTAATAAATTAATAAATGAATTTGAAATTTCCTCAATTGAGAAGTTATCCATACTATCTGCAACTGCTCTAATTTTACTTAAATTTTTTTCAACATCAACATATAAGTTAGCAAAGTCTTCCACACAAGATAAAACTTTTTCAAATTCTTTTTTATGCTCACTAACATATTTTAAATATTCAGTGCTATTAAAATTATCAGCTCGATGAGCATGATAAAGCAATTCTACTAAATATCCTGGAAGCACCATTTCATTCCCTTTTTGAAGTTCTGAAGCACTAGCTAACAAGCGTCTTCTTCCACCTTCAAATTCAAAAAGACTATATTTTGGAAGTTTTATTAATTTATCTTCTCGAATATTGTGATATCCTTTATTTTCTAAGAATTCAACTGGATTTTCTTCAAAGAAAGAACGTTCCATGATAGAAATACCAACTAGCTCTTTTACAGTTTTCAATTTCTTAGCTTTACCTTTTTCGACGTCAGCTACAACAAAAACAGAATAAGCTACTGTTGGACTATCAAAACCACCATATTTTTTAGTATCCCAATAAACTTTTTTTGTCTTTCGTGGAATTAATTTATCAGAGTCACCTTTAGGTAAAATTGATTCTTTTGAGAATCCTCCCGTCTGAGTTTCAACCTTTTTAACAATATTGACTTGTGGGTAGGATAAAACTTTTCGAACTTTTTCAAAGTCAATTTGCTTATTCCAAGCAATTTCACCGTCAGCATTTGTCTCGATAATAGGTCGCTCAAAGACAGTACCATCCGCATATTTAACCTTAGTTTTAAAGAAATTCATTAAATTTGAATAGAAGAAATATTTCGCTGTTGCTTTATCGCTTGAATTAGTGATAAATTTACGAATATCATATTTCTTGTACTCACCATAAACAAATTCAGAAGCTAATTTAGGATATTTTTTCAATAATGCTGTTCCAACAACTGCATTAAGATAAGCATCATGAGCATGATGATAATCATTAATTTCGCGAACTTTATAAAATTTAAAATCTTTTCGGAATTGTGAAACCAGATTTGATTTCAAAGTGATGACTTTCACATCACGAATCACTTTGTCATTTTCATCACGTTCTGTATTAAAACGAGCATCTAAAATCTGTGCCACATGTTTTGTGATTTGACGTGTTTCAACCAATTGACGTTTAATAAATCCAGCCTTATCTGCTTCAGTCAATCCACCACGTTCGGCTTTCGTTAAATTATCAAATTTACGTTTAGAGATTAGTCTTGATTTATACAATCGAATCCATTCTGCCTTTCTAGCACGAACAATATCAAGACTTGGTACATCATCTGATTTACCTCGATTTTTAGCTGAACTTGTTAGTACTCTATTATCAATAGAGTCATCCTTAATAAAGGCTTGAGGAATAATGTGGTCAATATCATAATCGCTTAGATGGTCAATATCTAACTCATCACCAGTGTACATATCTTTACCATTTTGAATGTAGTAAAGGAAGAGTTTATCATTTTGAAGATGATTATTTTCAACTTTATCTTCAATATATGACGGTTTTTCCACATTAAGAATATTACTTCCTAACTCTTTTAATGAGTTCTGAAGTTTTTTCAAACGTTGTTGGGATTGGCTTCTTCCTCTATTAGTTGTTTGATTTTCACGCGCCATCTCAATAACAATATTATCAGGATTATGTCCCATCACTTTAACTAGCTCATCAACGATTTTGACACTTTGTAGAATACCTTTTTTGATAGCAGGGCTTCCAGGTAAATCATGAACAACAGCTTTAATATCATCGATATCACCAACAACTTGTGATTTTTGGATGATTTGTTTAAATGGTAATGTATCGTCGTTAATTAACTGCATAAAGTTACGATTAGCAGAACCATCATCAATCAGATAATCAAGAATAGTCTTATTATTTTCTTTATTACGAATACCGTTAATTAATTTATATGACAAACGACCCCAGCCAGTATAATGACGGCGTTCAAATTTCTTCAATTGTTGTGGCGAAAAGATATCACTATATTTTTGAAGGCGCTGCTGAATCATTTCTCTATCTTCAAACAAAGTCAACGTCTTGATAATATCTTCAATTATTTCTTCGTTTACTTTATCATCTAAGAAGGATTTATCTAGAATTTTTTTCAAATCATGATAAGTGCCAAGACTAGCATTAAATGATTTATTTTCCTTATCAAGTCCAATTAAATCTTTAATACGATATTCAGGAAATTCTTTATTAAGATAATTTAAAACTTTTTCTTTGGTAACTTTGCGATTTTCTTTAAAGACATGGTCAAAGATTTCTTGCTTCATATTTGAATCAAAGAAAGATTCTTTTCCTTGCTCATTAACATACTTAATTTTGGTTAATTCATTATAAACCGCATATGTTTCATATACATGACTGTGTTTTGGTAAAACTTTCTCCTCTGGTAAATACAAATCATTTGAAGTCATGCGCGTAATGAATTTTTCAGCTGATTTTTCTTTATCAATTACCTTATCGAAATTCCACGGTGTAATCTTCTCATCTAAATGATATTCTGCCCATGCAAATCGACTATCTTTTCGTGCTAACGGACCGACATAGTAAGGGATTCTAAAAGTCAAGATTTTTTCAATTCTATCTTGGTTCTCTTTTAAAAATGAATAATAATCACCTTGACGACGTAAGATTGCATGCATTTCCTGTAAATGAATTTGGTGCGGAATCGAACCATTATCAAATGTTCTTTGTTTTCTTAAAAAATCTTCACGTTCAATTTTATCTAGGAAATATTCACTTCCATCAATTTTTGAAAGAGTATTTTTTAAATATTTATAGAATTCATCCTGTTTAACACCATTTTCAATATAGCCCGCATAACCATTTTTGTTTTTATCTTTAAAAATATCGTGATACAACTCAGATTTATTTGCCTTAATGAATTCTTTTAGCTTTTCTAAGTCTTCATGATGTTCAACATAACGTTTAAGCATCGAAGCAGATAACGGAGCTTTAGTTGAATTATCATCAACAGTTAAGATACCTGAAAGTAAGATTGCATTATAAAGATTTTTAGCTGAAGTAAATAAATCTGCATAATCGTCTCCAATTTTCCCAAGTAACTCTTCTAAATCCTCTTCATAGGAATCTTTAGAAAATTGTAACTTAGCATCTTCAGATAATTTGAAATTCATTTTAAAATTAGGCTGTAATCCTAAAGCCAAAGCAATAAGATTTCCAAATAAAGTATTTTTCTTTTCTGTTGTGTAGTATTTAATAAGATTCTCTAAACGACGTGATTTGCTAATTTTTTCTGTCAAAATACTTGCAGCATCAACCGTAATTTCTGATAAATGACTATCATCAAATATTCTATCATACACTCCTACGAAATCAGTGAATAGTTTTTGAACATCTGTATTTTCAGCGCTCAATTCACCCTCAATTAAGAAATGTCCACGGAATTTAATCATGTGCGCTAAAGCTAGATAAACCAAGCGTAAATCTGCTTTTTCAGTGGAATCTGCAAGATATTTTCTTAAATGGTAAATTGTAGGGAATTTCTGATGATAGACATCTTCTTCTGCTTTATTGCCAAAGATTGGATGTGCATCAAAATTTTTATCATCATCTTTCAAAAACGACTCATCTAAACGTTGAAAGAAACTATCATCAACTTTAGTCATTTCTTCCGCAAAAATTTCTTGTAGGTAACGCAAACGATTTTTACGACGCGTATAACGACGTCGAGCTGTACGTTTCAAACGAGTCGCTTCAGCTGTTTCGCCACTGTCAAATAACAATGCACCTAATAAGTTTTTCTTGATATACTTTTTATCAGTATTTCCAAAAACCTTCATCTTTTTAGCTGGAACTTTATAATCATCTGTGATAACAGCCCACCCGACACTATTTGTACCGATATCAAGCCCAATTGAATAAGATTTCATCATTTTCTCCTTTTTTAATTAAAATACTTGCAATTTTAACCTTAAAATAATAAAATAGAATTGTTGGAACTATTCGAAACAACACAGTGAGTTAAAATAAGGCTAGTCCGTATCCAAGTATGTCACCCGATTCGGGTGCTTTTTTTATTTTCTAATTGAGAATAAAAAATTATACTTCTATTTTACTTTTCTTTATTTCAAAAAACAAGCGTTTTCATACGCTTGTTTTCTAATTTTTTCATCATTAACTCACGAGCCAGCCCCAGAAAAAGGGGAGACAAAAGGCGATTACGCCACAGATAACAAAGAGGGCTTTTAGCCACTTTTGGGGAATATTGGTAGATTTGACCCAAAAGGTGATGGCAAAGAGCCAAGAACAGGCAAATAAAAACCAGTAATACCAGGCAAGAGACATTATTAGTCCTCCTTTCTAGCCTTTAGCCTTTGTGTAAATTGACGGCGGGAAATCAATAACAAACCAAGCATTAATACTTCATAGGCCACAAAGAAAAGAATAAAGCAATGCAAAAAAAAGGTTTCTGGTAAGACCCAAATAATAGGGTCTGTGGCTGGGTTAAAGAGCCAAGTAGAATCACCAGGAAAAAGCACTTCGTGAAATAGCGTAAAAAATTGTTCAAAACCAATTAAGACGCCTGCTACTGCAATTAACACTGGTAAAAAGGCTGCCCAAACAAATGCTCTTTGGTGGAGAAAAAGGGTTTTATTAACGATGCCATTTTTCAAAAAACACCAAGATAGGTAAAGTAGCACGACAAAGAGCGCTTGTGTTAAGTGAAAGAGGTGTTTCACATCTTGAAAATGCTTGAGCCCTGCCGCAGAAGAAGGAAAATCAGGCATAGACAAGGTGTGTGAAAAAGGCGAGGTGAGATAGGTCATCAACACGTTAAAGTTATCAAGCAAATCTGCTTTGGGAAAGGTCACTTGCAAGGTGAGATGCAACCAATCAACCTCAAATGGGTAAAGCAACCAAGCACCGTAAATCGTGATTAAAATAGCCACAGATAAAAGCCAAAGCCATGTGGCAAAGGTCCAAATCTTATTTTTCATCGAAAGTCCATTCGTCTAAGCTTGAGAGAACGTGGTCAGGTTGAATTGGCAAGGTTGGCACTTCTTCTGGTTTGGTAAAGCCAGTTGTCACCAATAGAGTTGCAATATCATTTTTGATACCTGCCATGATGTCTGTCAAATAGTTATCACCCACCATAATGGCTTGGTCGCGCTTCACATTTAAAACGTCTAGGGCTTTGTTCATGATAATGGCATTTGGTTTGCCAATGAAAATCGGTTTGACGCGTGTTGCAATTTCCAAGAATTTGCTAATAGACCCCGCACCTGGCATCAAGCCACGCTCTGTTGGGATATTTAAATCAGGGTTGGTCCCAATAAATAAGGCACCTTTTTGGATGGCTAGGGTGGCTACTGCCAGCATTTCATAGGTTAATTGTGTGTCCAACCCAACCACAACATAGGCAGGATTTTCAGTATCTTCAACGTAGCCAGCTTCTGCAATGGCTGTTTTTAAGCCCGTTTCACCAATGACGTACGCTGTTTTGCCACGCTTCATGTCATTCATGTAATCAACCGTTGCCATGGTCGCTGTATAAATGGTTTCAAGCGGCGTTTGAACGTTAAATTGCTTGGCTAACATTTCTTGCACCGCTTCAGGTGTGCGTGTGGTATTATTGGTCACCAAAACATAAGGAATATGTCTTTCTTGCAGGCGTTGAATAAACCGTTCCCCTGCAGGAATACGTTCCTTTCCCTTGTAAATCGTTCCGTCTAAGTCAATCAGGTATCCTTTATAAGTCACATTATTCTCCTTTTTTATCTGTATTGTTAAAGTTTACAATCTGCTTTCTTCGATGCTTCGCCATTCGATGCAAGCTTGAGCATGAACAGTTCCTTGGGTCACAATTTCGTGTTTAGTCGACAAATCCTTTTGTTCCACGCGCGAAATGATATCATGACCATAGTGAATTTCTTTAACGTATTTGAGGTGGATATTGCGAGGAACGTGGTGTTGCAAAAATTCAAAATCCAATCCCTCATACATCCACGCCAAATACTTGCTGTTATTGACATGACCGTTCAAATCAAGGTCAAAGAAACGCACATGATACAAGGTTTCTTCTGGATTTTCCAAATCCTCGTACTTAGGACCGCGGTAAATTTTCTTGATTTTTTCAACTTGATAAGGAGCTACCAAATCATCAATCACAAAATGCACCTTGCGGGTTTCATAATCCATCAAAACAAAGGTCGAATGAATAGTGATGATTTTTGCCCCTGTGGCATCGTAAACGTAAAAATCACGGTAACAAAAGAGTTTGTTGTAAGACGTTGGCACGGTTTCAACGGTGATGGTTTCTGCGTATTTGGGCAAACGCTCAATTTCAATCGCATAGTCCGTCACAATCCAAACTAACTGATACTTTTCATAAATAAACTCATTACTGATGCCTAATGCCATCGATTGATTACCAGACACTTGTAAGACCAAGGACAATAGTTCTGGCAATTTCATGTTGAAATTGATATCACTTTCATAAAAAGGAACCGTATATTTTTCTTGATAATGACAACCCATAATACTACCTACTATATGATAAATTTTTCTGCGACAGTATCGCCTAAGAAAAGACCTTTTTTCGTCATGCGAATCATCTCGTCATCTGGCACCAAAAGACCTTGTTGACGCAATTCAGCAACCACTTGACCATAACGCTCCTCAAAGGAAATCCCAAAACGTTCTTCAAATTTGGCAATGGAAACGCCTGATTTCTTACGTAAACCTAGAAACAGCTCTTCTTCCATCATTTCCTCTTTGGTCAGAACTTCTTCTGACAATCTTGCATTACCTTCTGAAACAGCCTTCAAATAATGTTGAATAGGCCCCTGGTTACGGTAACGCACCCCAGCAATATAACCAGACGCCCCAGCACCAACACCATAATATTCCGCATTGTCCCAATACATGAGATTATGTCGACTTTCAAAACCAGGCTTGGTAAAATTGGAAATTTCATAATGCTCAAAGCCATTTTTCTCAAGTTCTGTAATGATGTAGTCAAACATCTCCGCCTCAAGGTCTTCTTGAGGCAGATTAAGCTTACCACGGCGCATTTTATTCATGAAAACCGTGTGGTGTTCCAATATCAAACTGTACAAACTGAGGTGGGGAATATCTAGCGCTAAAGCCTTGGCAACATTTTCCTTAACATCAGACATGGTCTGACCTGGCAAGGCATAAATCAAGTCAATCGAAATGTTATCAAATCCAGCTTCTTTTAAACTGGCAATGGTGTCATAAATCTGAGCTTCATTGTGGCTGCGACCTATTTGTTTCAATTGCTTGTCGTTAAAGGTCTGCACCCCCAAAGACACACGATTGACAGCTGATTGTTTGAGTACCTCAATTTTGTCCTCAGTCAAATCACCTGGATTGGCTTCAATGGTGAATTCTTCCAAGACACTTAAATCCAAATTTTTAGTAAGATTTGTCAGCAAATAATCCAATTGCTGAGCAGTGATGGCAGTAGGCGTCCCACCACCGATATACAAGGTACGCAGTTGTTTAATATCGTAACGCTCAAATTCACGAATAAGAGCCTGCAAATACGCATCGACAGGCTGATTTTTGATAAACACTTTTGAAAAATCACAATAATAACAAATCTGAGTACAAAAAGGAATATGAACATAAGCTGATGTTGTTTTTTTTAGCATGACGTTATTATAACATTTTTAAAAAAACTTAACCAATTTTCCAAAGAAAAAAAGAAGCAAGGTATCAAAATGCCTCACTTCTCTATGCTTGATATTTAGTCTAATCCGATTTCATCTCTCACAACGGCTGCGATGGTATCAACATAGAAGTCAACTTCCTCATCCGTAGGCGCTTCAGCCATGATACGCAAGAGCGGTTCTGTTCCACTTGGACGAACCAAGATACGACCGTTGCCGTCCATTTTTTCTTCCATTTGGCTGATAATACCAGCGATAGCAGGCATTTCCATTGCCTTGCTCTTCATGCTGTTTTCCACACGAATATTAACCAATTTTTGAGGGTAGATCGTCACTTCTGCAGCCAATTCAGAGAGTTTTTTACCTGTTTTCTTAATGACTTTTGTCAATTGAATAGCTGTCAATTGACCGTCACCAGTAGTGTTGTAGTCCATGATGATAACGTGACCAGATTGTTCACCACCTAAGTTGTAGCCTGATTTTTTCATTTCTTCTACAACATAGCGGTCACCTACGGCTGTAATGGCCTTGTGAATACCTTCACGGTCAAGTGCTTTGTGGAAACCAAGATTTGACATAACGGTCGTAACAATTGTATTATGCGCTAGTTTACCTTGTTCTGATAGGTATTTTCCGATGATATACATAATCTTGTCACCGTCAACGATATCACCGTTTTCATCAACAGCAATAAGGCGGTCACTGTCACCGTCAAAGGCCAAACCAACGTCAGCACCTGATGTTTTAACCAATTCTTGCAATTGTTCTGGATGGGTTGAACCAACACCAGCATTGATGTTAAGACCGTCTGGATTTTCACCAATAACCGTAATGTCAGCATCCAAATCTAAGAAAACATCTCGAGCAGACACAGAAGCTGCACCGTTAGCTGTATCCAAGGCAACCTTCATGCCTTCAAGACTAGTACCTGTTGAAACGAGGAATTTTTCGTATTTGCGAAGTCCTTCAGGGTAATCAACCAAAGTCCCCAAACCTTCTGCAGATGGGCGTGGAAGCGTGTCTTCTGCCGCATCCAACAAAGCTTCAATTTCTTCTTCTTGGTCATCGGCTAATTTAAATCCATCGCCACCGAAGAATTTGATGCCATTGTCCAAAGCTGGGTTGTGACTAGCTGAAATCATAACACCTGCGCTAGCTTTTTCAGTACGAACAAGATAAGAAACCCCAGGAGTTGCCAAAACGCCTAATTTGTAAACCTCAATCCCCACAGAAAGTAAGCCAGCAATCAAAGCTGATTCTAACATTTCCCCAGAAATACGCGTATCGCGTGCTACAAACACTCTAGGACGCTCTGTTTCGTGTTGACTTAAAACGTAACCACCAAAACGCCCAAGTTTAAAGGCTAATTCCGGTGTTAACTCAACATTTGCTTCTCCACGAACGCCATCTGTTCCAAAATATTTTCCCATTATTCTTTAGCGAAAATTCGCTCCTCCATTTTACTTCATTCATTTCCAAGAATGGGTAACAAGGCATTACCCATCGCTATATCTTTGCTATTATCTATTATTTTTTAGTCACTGTCAACTGAATAGTCACAACAGACGGGATAACGGTCACATCATCCGCCGATAGATTGACACTAACATTGGTATCCTTGGTGATATTAGAAATATCTACCGTCGCTACGACTTCATTTACCGCATTCAAGGCCTCTTGACTTCCTGAAATTGTCACTTGCGTTTGGCTTGGTTTATAAGCAATGTCAGATAAACTGCTGTTCATCTCACCCGTTGTCCGAACCGTTAATGGCACTGACTTGGTTAATTTTTTAACCGTGACATCCAATTTTGCCTTTGAAGGATTGATGGCACTGGCTAAGATAGTTCCATCTGCTGCCACAGCTTGCAAGGCAACACGACCACTATAATCACTATCTAAGACCTCAGATTCTGGCAATTTAGCTACCACATGGTCAATTTGATTGATGATGCTCTCATCGCTGGTCACTTCTACTTCTGAAAGGTCTGTTGACACTTTCTTCAATTCGTAACCTGATGCGATTTGGTTGCTGTCCACTTCTCCTTTAACGGCAAATGTTTTTGTTTTTTTCTTTCCAATGGTTACTGAAATATGGCTGGGTGAAGCCGTTGCTGTTACCCCTGTTGGTAAATTAGTGACTTTCAAAGGAACGGTTTGGGTTCCTTCTCCATATTTTGTCAAATTAGCCACGACCTTGAAGCTTCTCGTATCGCTATTGATTTCCGAATCTAATTTCACTCGATTGATAGACGTCAAGTACACTTCTGTTTCATAAGAATAACCGCTGATAAAGTATTTATCACTGTCATACTTAATATCAATAGGAACATTGGTTAAGGTGTGGGTGTAGGTTTCGGTTGCTCCAGACACCTGCGAACCAGTCCTGTTGTAATTACTAGACATTGCTGTCAAAAACAGCAAAATCGCAAATATTATTGATACAACAACCAACCAAACTTGACTATTGAAAAATCGCCTCATTTATCCCCTCCTCCAAATTTTATGGTACCAAGGTTCCTCGGTTTTTTGCTCTGTAATCAATTGTTCTCTCAGAATCGCCTCAAATTCTTCCTTGCTCAAATCATGCAAGAATTCTCCTTTGGATGTGATAGAAATACCACCTGTTTCTTCTGAAACCACTATGGTCAAGGCATCTGAGTTTTCTGACAGACCAATGGCCGCACGGTGACGCGTTCCAAATTCCTTTGAAATGGCCATAGATTCTGACAAAGGCAAATAAGAACAAGCCGTCGCAATTTTATTACCTCTGATAATTACAGCACCGTCATGAAGAGGCGTGTTGGGAATAAAAATGTTAATTAGCAATTGATTGGAAATATCCGCGTTCAAGGGAATCCCTGTCGAAATGTATTCTTGCAAGGTCTGTGTCCGCTCTATCGCAATCAAGGCACCAATTTTACGCGGGCTCATGTAGGCCACTGATTTTAGCAAGGCTTTAACCAATTTTTCCTCGTCACTGGCTTGCTGGGTTTGCATGAAAACCTGTGTGGTTCGTCCAAATTTCTCCAGCCCTGTCCGAATTTCTGGGGCAAAAATCACAACCCCTGCAATGACACCGTAGGTAATGACTTGATTCATCAGATAGGTAATCGTTGTAAAACCAATCCACTCAGCGACAAATTTTAATAAAATAAATAACACGACCCCTTGTATGAGGGACATGATTTTCGTCCCCGCTAAGGCTCGTATTAATCGGTAAATAAAATAAGCCACAATTAAAATGTCTAAAAGATGAACAACAATCTCCCATGGATTTTCAAATAAGGTTGCCCAAAATTTAGCATCAATAAGGGTTAAATTTCTCATACAAGCATCTCTTTCATCTAACTCACTAAAGTTTCCACTACATTATACCACGTTTTCAAAAGATTTTCTTTATTATAATATATCTTTTTATGGTACAATAACCTTATGAAATTAAACACACTTATGGGACTAACGGCTGGGAAGTCTGCTCATTTTGTTTTGTCTAAAATGGGACGTGGCTCGACCTTGCCAGGAAAAATCGCCCTCACATTCGATAAAGATATTCTAGATACCATTGCTAAAGACTATGAAATTGTTGTGGTGACAGGGACAAATGGTAAAACCCTGACAACTGCTCTGACAGTCGGTATTTTGAAAGAAGCCTTTGGCGAAATTGTCACCAATCCAAGCGGTGCCAATATGATTACAGGTATTACGTCAACTTTCCTGACAGCAAAAAGAGCCAAATCAGGCAAGAAAATTGCGGTGCTTGAAATTGACGAAGCTAGTTTGCCAAAAATCACAAAATACATCACACCAAACCTTTTTGTGTTCACTAATATTTTCCGTGACCAAATGGACCGCTACGGTGAGATTTACACCACCTACCAAATGATTTTGGACGGGGCAGCCAAGGCACCAAAAGCGACGATTCTAGCCAATGGAGATAGCCCTCTGTTCCATTCCACTAAGGTGGTTAATCCTGTCAAATATTATGGCTTTGATACGGAAAAACACGCTCCAAAACTGGCTCACTACAATACCGAAGGTATTCTTTGCCCACATTGCCAACACATTTTGAAATACAAACTCAACACCTATGCCAACTTAGGAGATTATGTGTGTGAACATTGTGGTTTCCATCGTCCAAAATTGGACTATGCCTTGACTGAATTGACAAAGATTACCAATACCACTTCAGAATTTGTCATTGATAACCAATCCTACAAGATTAACGTAGGAGGTCTTTATAACATTTACAATGCCCTCGCGGCAGTATCAGTTGCTGAATTTTTCGGTGTTGCTCCTGAGCAAATCAAAGCTGGTTTTGACAAGAGTCGTGCCGTCTTTGGCCGTCAAGAAACCTTCAAAATCGGTGACAAATCATGTACCTTGGTTCTGATTAAAAACCCTGTTGGTGCTAGTCAAGCACTGGATATGATTAAATTAGCACCTTATCCTTTCACTTTGTCAGTCTTGCTCAACGCTAACTATGCAGATGGTATTGACACCAGTTGGATTTGGGATGCTAATTTTGAGGCTATTTTAGACATGGACATTCCTCAACTATTTGCTGGTGGGGTTCGTCATTCTGAAATTGCCCGCCGCCTTCGCGTGACAGGCTACGATGACACCAAAATCACCGAAGCTGAAAGTTTAGAAGATATTATGACATTGATTGAATCACAACCAACCGAGCACGCTTATATTCTCGCTACTTACACGGCTATGCTGCAATTCCGCGAGATTTTAGCCAATCGTCATGCTGTTGGAAAGGAGATGAACTAAGATGACTTACACTTCACTCCAATCACCTGACACCAAAGATTACACTTACGAGCTAAATGTTGCCCATCTTTACGGCAATCTTATGAATACTTACGGTGACAATGGTAATATTCTCATGATGAAATACGTTGGTGAGAAACTCGGTGCCAAAATGACCTTTGATATTGTGTCTTTGGGCGACGATTTTGACGCTGATTACTATGACATGGCCTTTTTTGGTGGTGGTCAAGATTACGAACAATCTATTGTTGCCAAAGACCTACCAAGTAAAAAAGAAGCTATCGCCAACTTCATCAACCAAGACAAAGTTATCCTAGCTATTTGCGGCGGCTTCCAACTTCTTGGACAATATTATGTGCAAGCCAATGGCGAAAAAATCAACGGCATTGGCGTCATGGGACACTACACCCTCAACCAAGACAACAACCGTTTCATCGGAGATATCAAAATTTACAATGATGAATTCAAAGAAACCTATTACGGTTTTGAAAATCATCAAGGACGTACCTTCTTATCAGACGACGAAAAACCGCTAGGCACTTGCGTTTACGGAAATGGGAATAATAACGAAGATGGCACAGAAGGTGTTCATTACAAAAATGTGTATGGCAGTTATTTCCACGGCCCTATCTTATCACGCAATGCCAACCTAGCCTATCGACTTGTTACTACCGCCCTAAAAAATAAATACGGAGCCGATATTCAACTACCAAGCTACGACGCTATTCTCTCAAAAGAAGTCGCTGAAGAATATGCCGATACCAAAAGCAAAGCTGAATTCGACAAATAATACCAAAAAGATTGCATCTGCAATCTTTGGCTCTATAATTTCTGTAGTGGGTAAATCCACCATGGAAATTATGGAGCCTTTTTGAGTATATACAAAAAGTCCCATATGACCTATAATGAAAAG
>NZ_DBPA01000006.1:0-27878 GCF_002300045.1 Streptococcus sp. UBA632
TAAGGTATTGAGCTATTTAATTCAGTATTTAAATCAGGTACAGTTAACGTTGTTATATCAGTTGATGATGTTTGACTAAAGGTAACTGAGTTGTCGTTATTAATAGTGAAGTAGCTACCATCACTTGCCACCCACGTGCCATAAAGCGTTGAAAAGTCGCCGTCTAGGACACTTGCAATATCAATACCATTCGGATAATATCCTATTGCTCGGTATTGTGTTTCAGCTGTTATCCATTTATGCTCCGCAAGTCCAAACATTTCTAACGTGCCGTCAGCAGTAATACGATAGGTGATTTCTTCACCATCTGTTAAAGACCAGCCATAAAGCGTAGAATAGACTAGACCATCATCAGAAGCTGTTACTGTCACGTGGAAGTTAGCTGGTGAAACATTAAGTCCTTTTAAATTGATATAGGAAGCAATTACCCATTCTTCTACTTGGTCTGTCGTAAGTTGCGTTGTATCAACGCTAGAGCTAGTGCTTTCTTCTGTTTCCGTAGAGGAAGTTTCCTCACTAGAGCTAGATGTTTTACCTGATTGCAAGAAAGTATTACTAGCTTGTTTACGATTAGCTGTTTCACGTTCATTTGCTTGTTGGTGAATAACAAAAGCTCCTGCTCCTAGTGCTAAAACAAGTACCGTACCGATAACGATTTTAAGTTTTTTATGAACCATTTCCTAATCCTCCATGCCTCATTATAATAACCATTGTATATTTTTGATTTCTGATGAGATAAAGTGTAAAAATGATTTATAACTGTTTCATTTAAAGAATCTGCTATAAAAATACCAAACGTTGGTTTTTCCACCTGCATTTCCCCAATATGCCTACTTACAGGCTCTCCTTCCATTTCAAATTGTTTTTGACCTGTAGAAAGAGTAACCTCGATACCGATATTAAACTTTCCATAATCGCCAATTATGTCACTTTTCCCACCACCTGCTGTAGAAATAGGCATTCCTGAATCATCAACAGTAAAATTCCCCTTCACTTTTCCATGGTTAATCATAGTCATTGCTCGCCAGATATTCCATTCAAAGAAAGTAGGTCTCATACTTGCAGGCTCAATTTCTTTTTGACTAATAGCTTCAAAGGTCTGTAATATGTCTTCAATATCTTCCTTAGAACGCGCTTTTAATCTTAGTGTCTCGTCGTCTACTTTTTTTTGTTTTCTAAAGATTCGTTGCTGATTGAGTCTATGCTTAAGAACATAGATATCCTCTTTGTTATTACCAAAGCTACCGATACTCTCTAAAGTTTTTATTAAACTATCTTTATTATCGTTTAACAATATAGGCTCATGAGGATTAGAAATATACAAATCAAAGTCATTTCTATTCATATCAGTACAAACAATTTCTCTATCTACTTTTTTTAGAATATATTTGATTTCATCAATTCGTTCAGAACTTATTGTAAGTGTTCTTCCTTTACTGAATACTACAACACCTGTTGCTCTTAAGATACGAAAAATAGAATCTGTATAGTCTCCCCAATTCCTCAACTTCTTTTTCATATATTCTTCTGCGGTTTTCGTTTCAGTTTCTCTTGTCCTAAAGTCACCCAATTGGATAATGTCGTTATATAGTTCTTTAAAAACATTTAATTGTGTTTCATAATCAAACATTCTTAAAGATTTCTTTAGGCTTACGTTCCATCACACGTCGAAAGAAACCAAACTATGTAAAAGGAACAGCCAATAAAATCTTTCCAAACCTTCTGAATAGGGAATTTGATGTAAAAGAACCCAATAAAATATGGTGTACTGATTTTACATATTTAACTCGTCCAGATGGAACAATGCGTTACAATTGCACGATTATAGACCTTTGCGTTCGTGAAGTGGTTGCATCATTAAACAGCAGTCATATCGATACTGAATTGGCAAAGGAAACCTTGAAAATCGCACTAGAACGTCGAAAACCAGCAAAAGGAATTATCCTGCATTCTGATCAAGGGCGTCAATTTACCGCAAAAGAATTCAATAAATTTTGTGATAAAAACTATGTCCAACAAAGTATGAGCAAAGCAGGCTGTCCATATGACAATGCCGTTATGGAAAGATTCTACAATACGCTCAAACACGAATTCTATTATCTCTACAAGTTTGATTCAAATGACATTCTTGACCAAAAGCTCTATGAATTCGTTTATGGGAAATATAATCACGTAAGACCACATCGTGCAAACGGTGGACTTACACCTTATGCTGCACGATGTCGTGCAGCGTAAGAAATTTTATACACTAGTGTTACAAAAATGCTTGACTAGGTCAATGTTAATAGAAAAACTAAGTTTAAGTGGTAGGAATAATTTTGTAATTGTTTTTATAAAATCTAAAAATTGATATCATTATAAGTAAAATCATCCCTACTATAGATGCTTTTTCTAATATAGGATACGATCCCGAAAAGCCTTGGCTTGATTTAAGAAAATTATTGATTCCAAAATAAGCCCAGGCTATCGGTAAAGGGAATACAGCGTTTTTATTTTTTACGTTGACTAGAAATACAATCACTACAGCTACTATTAAGATTGTAAAAGCCCACAAAGTGTCAGATATTCCAAATCCATTCCAATTGAGTTTAACCAAAGTTGCAGATATGTTTACAACTGTTGCTATAAAAAGCCAACCGGCATATATTCCAAATGATAAAGGTATTATAAAATGCCCTTTAGATTTTATTGATAATAATTTTTCTAATATTAATGATAGCGAAAATAAAAAGGCAACAATAAAAATAACTGACAATTCTAATTGTAGATAAGAAAATGATATAATCCATAGTATGTTGAATAAACTGGAAAAGCGGAAGAGCGAAGTAATTCCATTTATAACGTTTTTATAGTAATCATTATCACTTCTAATTATCATTAAAATACATGATAAAATTACAAGAATATAAATTATGCTCCAAATACTGAATGTAGTTGGGCTTGGAGTTATCAGGGTCAAATATCTGTCAGATACCTCTTTTTGTGAATAGCCATTGATTAGGCCGAGGGCTCCGAGGGCATTTATTACAAGTGTTAAAAATAATAGTAATATATTTATAATTGCTTTTTTTCTTTCTTTCATTTTTATTCTCCTATTCATATATGTTTTGACCTAGTCAAGCATTTTTGTAACACTAGTGTATAAAATTTCTTACGCTGCACGACATCGTGCAGCATAAGGTGTAAGTCCACCGTTTGCACGATGTGGTCTTACGTGATTATATTTCCCATAAACGAATTCATAAAGCTTTTGGTCAAGAATGTCATTTGAATCAAACTTGTAGAGATAATAGAATTCGTGTTTGAGCGTATTGTAGAATCTTTCCATAACGGCATTGTCATTCGGATCATCTGTGATGCCTGATTTCTTATCGGTTTTAATCTGATACTGGTCCATAATCCATTCGATTGCTGAGCGTCCATTGACCATATATTCATAAGCTTTCTCAGGGATATTTTTAATGGTGATTTCGTTATTAAATACAATCGCAGAGCGGTCACCTTTTTTGATGAATTTCATCTTAGTAACCTTGTAAGAAGGCTGAGCAGAAAACTGAATCTCCACATCATCATAGACAGGTACTTCTTCATAGTTGAGGTGCAAGTCCATCAAAGCCTTACCAACTTCAACATACTTTTCTTTATGCTTAACAATCGGAATCCGAGCCAAGTCTTTCTTCAAGTCATTGGCATACTTTTCCTGATACTCACGAGAATTAAGTAGCCCATAGACATAAGCAAAGGTGCCATAAAAATCAAAAATATAATATCGATACGCTAGTCTTGTCATGTTTTCACCTATTCTCTCCTTATGATTGCGGTTTCATTTTTATTATAAAGAAAATAGCGGTTTTTGACTAGTTTATTGATCTTAGCCATTGCAAAGCGCATCGCTTTATTCTAAAATAGGAGTAATTCATCAATCAAAGGAGTTTCCATGTCTAGACACACCATTTATTTCCTATCTGCTGCTATCTTTTTAGCTTATGGCTTACTAGCAGACACACCCCGTAAAAGTACTTTTATCATTTTGGGCATTGCTTTTGCTATCATCGGTTGCTCATTTTATTTAAGAACACGAAACACTAAAAAGAAATAGACGATGCAGCACTTGACATCGTCTATTTCTTTGGTTACAATTTTAGTAAACCATATAATTAAGATAGGTTTACTATTTTTAAAAAGAAAGAGGTCTTTATGCCAAGTAACAGAGCATTAACCCTTGTTTTTCCCGCATTTGGAGCAGCTTTAATCGCTGTCCTGTCACAGATTACCATTCCAATTGGTACGGTACCTTTTACCTTGCAGACACTTGCCGTGGGGCTGGTAGCATCAACCTTTCGTTTTCGTGATGCCAGTTTGAGCATTCTTGTTTACTGGCTATTGGGGGCTATTGGCCTACCTGTATTTGCTGGGGGTGCTGGGGGGATTAGTGCTTTTGTCACTCCGACAGCTGGCTTTTTGTGGGGATTTATTGCTTATGCCTGCGTTACTTCTTACCTTTGTCAAAGACACTCGTCTTTAGCAGGTATTTTCATAAGCAATCTCCTTGGGGATGCCTTGGCATTTGTCTGTGGCGTTATAGGGCTGCATTTTCTAGCTGACATGACTTGGAAAGCTGCTTGGCTAACAGGTGTCCTGCCTTTCCTCCTTCCTGAATTAGGAAAAATAGTCGTTATTAGCCTCATCAGCCAAACTTTAAGACGCTCACTGCAACACTTACCATATTTTCAAGCAATCGAAAAAGGCTAGGATAAAAATCCCAGCCTTTTCTAAACATAATCACACATTTTATTGACGAAAAGCTTCAAGAATAATCTTGAATTCGTCATTGGTAAGGGTAATGCCTTTTCCCATTTTTTGATGGTCAGGACTCCATGAACGAATATCAAATTTAGGCTCTGCGCCATTAAAACTCACGCGATTAAGCTCTTTCGTCCATCCCTTATCGCTCTCAGACAAGGTAAGCAAGTGTTCAACAATTTCAAATTTAAATTCTGCCATAAAGGACCTCCTACTAATGATATTCGTAAAAACTTCAGCAAGGCGTGTTTCTTTTTCACCAAAAATGGTGTATAATCATTTTAACAATTTTTTAGGTAAAACACTATGAAAAATCTGATTCACGCATTAAAAAAATACACCAAAACCTATATGGACTTTCAAGGTCAGCCTAGAGATAACCAGCTGATTTTCCACAAGCTCTCTCAAACCATTCAAGAAGCGCATGAAAAACACTTGGCTTTGCATGCGATTTATGAGGAAAAAAGCTTTACTGGCGATTTGGTCAAATGGGACACTGCCCATAATAAATTGATTTTAAAAAATATTAAACACAACATTTCAGCGATTATTCCGATTGATGCGATAAAGCATCTGACTTTAGTGCCGCCAACAGTCAGACAATCACAAGAAAACCACAACCAAGAGAAAAGAACGACTTCGCTTTAGTCGTTCTTTTTTGCTATCTATTATGCTCTAATCGTTTTGCTAGACCCATCTTTTTGGTAAAGGTTAATCAACCCTTCCTTGCACGAGCGAATCATATCGCCTGGGCGTACTTCTTGTGGGACGGTAATGGTTAATAATTCCATTGGATTTGGGGCACGGTCAATTTTATTGCCGTCGGCGTCATGCAAATCTTTGATGGTGTTTTCAAAATGACGGAAACCTGGTCCGTAAAATTCGACCACATCTCCTTCAAGGATAACGTTACGTTGGCGAATGGTTGCTGTCATTGTTCCGGCATCAAATGACACAACTTCTCCAACAAATTTGTATTGTGGGATTTTGCGGCGAGCACCAAATAACTGCTCGTCTTCTGTTGGTGTTTTGTAATAAAAACCAGTTGCCAATTCACGCTGAGCGACTTTCCACAATTCGTCAATCAAATCATCTTTGATGGCTTCAAATTTTTCAGGACTTTCCAAATAAGCATCAACGGCTGCGCGGTAGCAGTTTGTAACGGTTGATACATAGTGGATTGATTTCATACGACCTTCAATTTTGAAGCTATCCACACCATTTTCAATCAAATCAGGAATGTGCTCAATCATGCACATATCCACAGCTGACATTGAAAATTCTTCTGGAATTTCGCCTTTTAGGCTGCGACGTTCTTGACCAAATGGCATATCGTAAAGGTCGTATTTCCAGCGGCAAGATTGTGAGCAGCCACCACGGTTAGCGTCACGGTGGCTCATGTGATTAGACAAAACACAACGCCCTGAATAACCGATACACATTGCCCCATGAACAAAGGCTTCAATTTCAAGGTCAGTGTGTTGGCGAATTTCTTCGATTTCGGCAATAGACACCTCGCGGGCTAAAACCACGCGCGTCACGCCAATTTCTTTCCAGAAAGCAAATGACTCATAGTTAGTGGTTGACGCTTGAGTTGATACGTGTACTTCTAATCCTGGTGCTTCTGTCAAGCAAATGACCATCAAGGCAGGGTCAGATACAATTACCGCATCCAAGCCCATATCGCGAAGTTCTCTAAACCATGCGCCTGCTCCTGCTTCATTGCCTTCGTGTGTGACCATGTTGGCTGCAACGTGGACGTTTACCCCACGTTCGTGAGCGTACTGAATCCCTTCACGGAGTTCATCCATGGTGAAATTTCCTGCACGGCTACGCAAACCATAAGCTTGACCACCGACAAAAACAGCGTCGGCACCGTAATCAACAGCAACTTTTAATTTTTCAAGTGTTCCAGCAGGTGCTAACACCTCTGGACGTTTTAATTTTTTTTGTGACATTCTGTAATTCCTATTTTCAAGATAGTAAATGTAGTGAGAAGATTAGTCTAAGACCAATTTCTCCGTAAAATGTAGTTGGGTTGTCTTGTCACGCCCTGAAATAGTAACTCAATCATGGCAAGACAACAGAGTTTGTATTATTTGACCTCTGACGGGTCAAAATCGTAAAAGCCAGTTCCAAGGCTGCGTCCTTTTGGATGCCATTGGCGAATGCTTTCATCCAGCAAGAAAGCTTTATCTTGTGTCAATTCGCCAGCCTCAACCAGTTTTTTCGCTTGAACAAAAATCTTAGCAATTTCAACAAAATTATGACCTGGACAATAGATACCATCTAATTTCCAGTGTGTGAAGCCGTGTTCTAGCAACTCTGGCAATTTAGGCATCATGTCGATATCGTCCGTATCAAAAATGTGTGTGCCGTGTTTGTCCTCAAAAATCGAATAGTGACTTTCTGGGTCAGCTGGTTCAGCTAAGAACAAGCCACGTTCACGCGTTTTTTCATCATCAATATGCGTGAAATTGTAGTAGTTTTGCAACAAAGGGCGTTTTGAATGGTGAATAACCGTTGCACCATACATGAGAATTTCTGCTGGGTAACGGAGGTTTTCAGACATTTTAAACAACTCCGCAGACGGAATTTCCCTTGCTAACACGATTTCACTGGCACCGTGATCACCCCAGAAATTGGCTTGACGGCTTGATGTAACAAAGACGGACACATCGTAAATCATTTTGAAATGATAGCCTTCGTGCTGGTTGATGTAGTAAATCCCAGCGTCGCCTGATACCAAGTAATCCACTTTGATTTCTTTCAAAAAGTCAAGGTAAGGGCGAACAGCCACCATCATGTCTTGGTGCATCAAGGCATTGCAAGCAATGACAATTTCTTTACCTGCCTCGTGAACAAGCCCTGCAATCTCACGCAATTCATCGTAAGTGAAATTATGGGGAAGACGTAAGCCAAAATTTTCCTCTCCCACGTAAATGCGGTCAACACCAGCCTCTAAGAGCTCTTTAACCTGCTCGATAGATTCTGCCGTCGCAGTAATAATTATTTTTTCCATAATGTTTTAATTATACCACTCCTATAACGATTAGTCATAATAATTTATCCAAATCCCAATGGCAAAAAATCCCTTCTTTGCGGTTGAAAAGTCGATAAATCAAAGATTGCTTCCTAAAAAGAGCAACAACTATTTTAAACATATTTTGAAACATTAGTCAAGTTTTGGAAAAAGATGACAAAGCTTTCATTTTATGTTATGATAGCTAGGTAATTAGAGGAGAGGGATATGCCGACACCATTAAAACAACATCATGAGCCGAACGAGGATTTGCAGCAAAAGCAAAACTCTAGCCCAAAATTTAAAACCTTTCAGTATATAGACCATGAGAATGAACGTTTTCAAGAATTGGTTTTCTTTGCACGTATCGCATCTTTTGCCGTTTTAACGGTTATTGTGTCATTCTTTTTACTTGCTTTGCATTTAGCTCCTCTTTGGTCATTCTTATTTGCCTCTCTTATTAGCCTAGCGACCATTGTAGGGGTGCCGCGCATGATTCGGTCTATCAAAAACAGAACAAAAGAATAAAAAAACTCCCTGAGCGCTGATGTTCAAGTTCTCTTGACCAGCTATCTCAGGAGTTTTTTAATGAACCAAAAGGCCTAGGCCTTTTTTAGTTGGCTTTATCTTCGTCTGCTTCAGCTGATGAATCAGCTTTTGCTTCTTCTTCAGGGTCCACTTTCACTTTTACAGGTTCATCGTCAGATGATGTTTCAGCATCTGTGTCTTCTTGTGATTTTGGATCGTAGTTGATGATGATGTCATCGACTTCAGCACCTGTTTTATCATGATGAGCTGCTTCTGTTTCTTCAACGGCTTTTGATACTTTAGAAGCGACTTCTGATACTTTTTCACCTGTGTATTCTGCTACGGCTTGTCCTTTTTCTTTAACAGCTCCCAAGATATCTTCTGTGGTCAATTCACCAGATTCTAATTTTTGTTTGTAATCGTTAAAGGTATCAACGGCCAAATCTGTGTATTCAGTCGCTTTGTCTTTTGCTTTTTGGTTGTATTTTGTTGGGTCTTCTTTGTAAGCATCGTAAGCTTTTTTCGCTTTTTGTTGCAATTCTTTACCTTTTTCAGATGTCAAGAAATACGCAACAGCTGCACCAGAAGCGATACCGACAATAACATTCTTCAATAGTTTACTCATGATTCTTCTCCTCTTCTTTGAAATAATTTGGTAGCTGCTCTACCAATGGCAAGGGCAGTACTGGCTTTTGTGACTGTTGATGATGCCTGAGAAGCTCTCTGCGTTAAATGGCGAACTTGTCCATTTAAATCAGACACCGTCTCAGATAAATCAGCAACCGCTACAAATAATGGATTGATGGTTGTTACCTTACCATTGACATCTTCGACCAAAACATTAGCTTTAGCCAACAATTCATTGGTCTGATAGAGTGTCACATTGACATCACTGGTCAAGACAGTAATGGTTTGTTTGGTTTCATCAATAGTTTCATTGATCGCATCTACTGTCCGATACAATTTAATGCCAATTGGTATCAAAACACCAACTAATATAGCAAATGCAATAGCAATAATTAAAAGTGCTACTTCTAACATTTCTTCTCCTAACTGACTTTCTATGCTTCTTGATAATAAGGAATATCTTTTTGATGACATCTGCGCCATACCATGAAAAAGAGTCCTACGATTACTAAAATAGCAGACAACCACTGCGATACACGCATGCCAAAGAACATCAAACTATCTGTTCGCATGCCTTCTATCACGAAACGACCGCAACCGTACCAAATCAGATAGAAGAAAGTAATGTCCCCCCGTTTTAAGAAATGTGGTTGGCGTCTGACACTCAGGATAAGGATAAAGCCAAGCAGGTTCCAGACTGATTCGTATAAGAAAGTTGGCACCCGATAAGCCCCATCAATATACATTTGGTGTTGGATAAAATTGGGAAGGTAATTCAAATGACTGACTATCTTTCCGTAAGCTTCTTGATTGACGAAATTTCCCCACCTCCCTATAGCTTGGGCTATCATAACACCAGGAGCGGCAATGTCCAAGAAATCCAGCGGATTGATGGCACGATAGTAAGAAAACACAAAAAGCACAATCGCACCTGTAATCAAACCACCGTAAATCGCTAATCCACCGTGCCAAATGGCAAACACTTCACTTGGCGGCTGGCTGGCATAATACGACCAGTCAAAAACAACGTAGTAGAGTCGTGCGCCGATAATGGCTAGAGGAAAGGCGATTAAGATGAAATCCAAGATAGCGTCTGGCAAAATATGCCGTCTAGGTGCCTCTCGCATGGCTAAATAGACAGCAAGAAGCATTCCTAAAACGATACAGATGGCATACCAATGAATACTGAACGGTCCTAACTGAAGAGCAATGGGATTTATCATTCGTTCTCCTCATTTTGACTAATCAGCTTGCTCAAACGCTCTTCAAAGGTCTTGGTCGCATCAAATCCCATTTGTTTGGCACGGTAATTCATAGCGGCAGCTTCGATAACAACTGATACGTTACGACCTGTTTTAACAGGAATACGCACGCGCGGGATTTTAACGCCTGACAATTCAATTTCTTCATTGCCATTACCAAGACGGTCAAAGACCTTGCCTGACTCAAAGTTTTCTAGGTAGATGACCAATTGGACTTGTGATGACCCTTTAACGGCACTAGCACCATACAGACTCATCACGTCGATGATACCAACACCTCTGATTTCTAGCAAGTGCCTTAAAATCTCAGCTGGCTCACCCCACAAGGTTTCTTCATCTTTGGCAAAGACGTCAACACGGTCATCCGCAACCAAACGGTGACCACGTTTGACCAATTCAAGACCTGTTTCACTTTTTCCAATACCTGAATCCCCTTGAATCAAGACACCCATGCCGTAGATATCCATAAGCACGCCATGCACGCTGGTTCTTTCAGCAAGGCAAGAATCCAAGTACCAAGACATTTCACCTGACAAGCGACTGGTTGAGATGTGACTTTGCAAAATCGCAATGCCTTTTTCCTTAGCAGCAGCCAACATTTCCTCAGGAACTTCTAATTTGCGCGCTACGATGATAGCTGGCGTTTCAGGCTTAATCATCTCCGTCAAGACTTGGTAACGGTTGTGCGAGGTCATCTTCATGAGATAGGTCCACTCTTTCATCCCCAACAATTGCAAACGTTCGGGAGAGTAGTAATCAAAATACCCCGTCATTTCAAGACCTGGTCTTGAAATGTCAGCCGTTGTAATTTCCTTGGCCAAGAGTTCATCATTACCATAGACAACTTTTAGCTTGACCTTGTCCACTAACATTTTGACAGTAACAGTCATGTTTTCATACCTGGAACACTTTTTTGCGAAAACACAACACTTTTTTTCAATCCCAGCGATTTTGAACGGTTAGGGCTGGGAGCTGCGCTTTTCGTTCGTGTTCCACCCTTTTTCCTTTTCTTTTTATTATATCACAATCACCTCTAAAAGTAAGCGATGACACTTATATTTACCAAAAATGGACTAAGTCAGTCCCACGCTAGTAGAAACCGCCTTAGCCCATCTGTTTATCAGGTGAGGGGATTACCAAATCCAATCGTCGTCATTATCCTCGTCAATCACCTCAGCGTCCTTGCGCCGACGTGGACCCGTTCTCACATCATTTTGTGTCATGTCTTCTTTGTAGGGAAGAAAGATGGCTAAAAGGATGTATAGTACAAGACCAAAGCCATAAAAATAAATGAGCAAAGCGGTCAACACACGTGTCAAAGGCAAGTCCCAACCGAACTTATCGGCAATTCCGGAACAAACCCCACTAACCATCTTGTTTTCACGCTTTTTATAGAGTACTGATTTCATCTCTTCACTTCCTCTCTACTCTACTACAATCATTATATAACACTTTCAACAAAATAAAATCAGCCCTACGACTGATTTTATTTTTTATGGGTTGGACATAAGTATTAATCTTTATTTAGAAATATCATTTTACTTTCATATATCCAGAAATTCCTTGTGAGGCAAGAGGTGTCCCATCTTCAGCATTCATGATTAAATATGGTGTATCGTTATAATTATAGCCATTTTCAGTTGCCCAAGTATAGAATTTTCCGTTTTTAAAACTCAAGAGAGCATCTGCCATTCTTTGAACCTCACTTTCAGGTTCGTACTTAAAATCTTGTAACACATTAACATTTACCGTAGAGTTATCCCCAGTTACTGTAAAAGTATAACCTACATCTGCATAGTTAGCATCTAGTTGTTGTTTTAGATATTCAGCAAATTGTTTACCAGCTTCGGTATCAAATTTCTTGAATTCTTCAGACGAAGAACTACTTTCGGTTGTACTACTAGAACTTGAGGAAGAAGTTGAAGATTCAACTGTGGAAGAACTAGAAGACGTTGAAATGGTGGTAGAAACAGATGAAACTTGACTAGCTACGGTCTGAGTTGTGGTTGTTTCTTCCAAAACCACCAAGCAGCTACTAAACCAATAAGGGTCAGCCCAACAAAAATATCTTCCATTAAATCCTCCTTAAGCTTTTAATGTGGTTCATTATTTGCACATGAAATTCTCATTTTATCATAAGCAACTTGCCTTGACAACGGCCGCAGCGGTATTTTTGGGTGTTGATACGGCGCTTTCGGTGGTAGTCTTGTCCACATTGTTGGCAGCGGTAATGGTTGGCAGGAGCATTTTGTGAGAGGGAGGGGGCATAGCGCAGGCCATCGACGGCTTTTAGCAAGTCTTTGAAATCAGCATCAGCGTGTTTATAGCCTTTTCCAGCAAAATACAGGTGGTAATGGCAAAGTTCGTGCCGAACGATTTTCCGAAAAACATCTAAGCCAAAAGTATCGTAGATTTTGGGGTTAAAGTCCAAATGACCGTCAGCGGGGAAAAAGCGGCCGCCACTGCTTCTGAGCTTGGTGTTCCAAACGGCAACATGGTTAAAAGACTTGCCAAAATCTTCTTGCGACACGGCTTTGACAAAATCAGTCAAGTTCACGCAAATCTACCAAAGAAAGATTGATTTTGCCACGTTCTTTGTCGATTTTTGACACCCAAACGGTGACGATATCGCCAACGGAAACGACTTGACTTGGGTGGCTGACAAAGGATTTGCTCATTTGCGAAATGTGAATCAAACCGTCATCGTGCAAACCAATATCCACAAAGGCCCCGAAATCCACAACGTTGCGAACGGTTCCTTCTAATTTTTGACCGATTTCAAGGTCAGAAATATCCAAAATGTCCTGACGCAAGACAGGTGCCTCAAAATCATCACGCAAGTCACGACCTGGTTTTAAGAGGTCGGCGATAATGTCCTTGAGCGTTTCTTGCCCAATGCCAATCGTTTCTGCCATTGATGGTACTGAAACGGCTTGGAGTTTGGCTTTGGCTGACTCATCCAAATCTGTAATGTTCAATTCTTGCAACAAACGTTCAACAGCCTTGTAAGACTCTGGGTGAACCCCTGTATTGTCAAGGATATTGTCAGCCCCTGGGATACGCAAGAAACCAGCCGCTTGTTCAAAGGCCTTGGCTCCCAAGCGAGGGACTTTTTTGATTTCCTCACGTGAGGTGATACGTCCGTGTTCGTCACGGTATTTCACGATATTTTCTGAAATGGTTTTGTTCAAACCTGAAACGTGGGCCAACAAGGCTGGGCTTGCAGTATTGATGTTAACACCGACTTGGTTAACCACGGTATCCACCACAAAATCAAGGTTTTCAGCCAATTTTTTCTGACTAACATCGTGCTGGTATTGCCCAACACCGATAGATTTAGGGTCAATTTTCACCAGTTCTGCCAAAGGGTCTTGCAGACGACGGGCAATGGAAATGGCAGAGCGTTTTTCAACGGTCAAATCAGGAAATTCGTGGCGAGCCAATTCTGACGCTGAATACACAGAAGCTCCGCTTTCATTGACAATCACGTAAGACACTTCAGGGAAGTCTTTCAAAACTTGTGCCACAAAAGCTTCGCTTTCACGGCTGGCTGTCCCATTTCCAATGGCGATGATTTCAATGCCATAAGTGCGAATGAGGTCTGCTAAGTCCTGTTTTGATTGGTCAATCTTAGCTTGGCTGGCTGGTGGAACGGGGTAAATCACTTGAGTCGTCAGCAATTTCCCTGTTTGGTCCACCACGGCTAATTTGGCACCTGTACGAAAGGCAGGGTCAAACCCAAGCACCATTTTGCCTTTAAGAGGTGACACGAGTAAGAGGTGACGCAAGTTTTCTGAAAAGAGTTGGATAGCCCCATCCTCCGCGCCTTCAGTTAACTCATTGTGAACACGACGCTCCATGGCTGGAAGGATTTTTTTCTTGATGGTTTTGGCAATGACATCATCAATGTAGGCATTTTTTTGTTTGAAACGTGCCCCCATGAAACGAATCATTTTATCCACATTATGCTCAAAGCCGACTTTCAAAATACCAAGTTTTTCCCCACGATTGAGGGCAAGAATGCGGTAGCCTTGAATTTTCGCAACTTTTTCTGAAAAATCATAGTAGATTTGGAAAGTCTTGTTATCGTCAGCTGCTTCGTCTTTGACGCTTGAAACAATCGAACTATAAGACCAAATCTCATTGTAAACCCACGAACGTACTTGATTGTCCTCTGAAAAAGCTTCGATGAGGATATCACAAGCCCCTGCAAGCGCCTTGGCGGGTGTGTCAAAACCTTCTGTCAAAAAGGCTTTGGCTTCTTCTTCCAAGGACGGTTTGTTTTGCAAAATCAAGCGAGCCAAAGGAAATAGCCCTGCTTCTCTCGCAATCGTTGCCTTGGTACGGCGTTTTTCTTTGTAAGGGAGATACAATTCTTCAACATCAGCCAATTTTTCAGCCTGTTCAATAGCTGTTTTCAATTCTGGTGTTAATTTCCCTTGTTCGTCAATTTTAGCGAGAACAGTGGCTTTGCGTTCTGCTAAAGCCGTCATGCTCTTATCCAAATCAATAATGGTTTTAATTTGGACTTCATCTAAGTTACCAGTCATTTCTTTACGGTAACGTGCAATAAAAGGAATGGTATTGCCTTCGCTAGTTAATTCCAAAACTTTGGCAATCTGCCCTTCCTTGATACCCATTTCTTGGGCAATAGGTGTGATGTTTTCATTTTTCATAGTAGATTTATTATATCACAAAGTCCTAAAAAAGCCCCTAAGACTTTTGAACAAGCGGGGCAACTCCATTTTTGTGCTATTTAAGGTTTGATAGTATAATAGGGGGTGATTATTTTAGAAACGAGGTTTTTCTCATTATGGCAATTACACACAAACGACAAGACGATTTGGAAAGTATGTTTTCCAACTTTGCTAGTTTGCCAAAGGTTTCCAGTGACCCTGAAAAAGACAAGGCACAAGATGACAAAAAAGACAAGAAAGTGACTGATTAATCTTATGGCTATCTTTAATCAGTTACCAACCAGCGTTCTGCAATGGTTTGCGATTTTCATCTCCATTATCATTGAGGCGCTGCCTTTTGTCTTGTTGGGAACGATTTTGTCGGGATTTATTGAAGTTTACATCACACCTGATTTGGTGCAGCGTTTTTTGCCCCGCAATCGTTTCTTACGCATCTTGTTTGGAACCTTTATTGGTTTTATTTTTCCCTCGTGTGAATGTGGGATTGTGCCCATCATTACGCGCTTTTTAGAGAAAAAAGTACCGAGTTACACCGCTGTTCCTTTCTTGGCAACAGCACCTATCATCAACCCCATCGTCCTCTTTGCCACTTATTCGGCTTTTGGAAATAGCTGGCGCTTTTTATGGCTGAGGTTGCTGGGGGCCATTATCGTTGCCTTGACGCTTGGTATCATGCTTGGTTTTGTGGTAGATGAAAACATCCTCAAAGCCAATGCCAAACCAACGCATTTCCACGATTATTCTGGCGAAACCTGGTACCGCAAAATTTTCCTCGCCCTAGCTCACGCGATTGATGAATTTTTCGACACTGGGCGCTACTTGGTTTTTGGGACCTTGGTAGCCTCAGGAATGCAAATTTATTTGCCAACACGTCTGTTGACACAAATTGGGGGCAATGCTTTGACGGCAATTTTAGTCATGATGCTACTGGCTTTCATCTTGTCCCTTTGTAGCGAGGCGGATGCCTTTATCGGAGCATCTCTACTGTCCACTTTTGGAACGGCACCTATTTTAGCCTTTCTCTTGATTGGACCTATGGTGGATATCAAAAACCTCATGATGATGCTGCATTCTTTCAAAACCTCTTTTATCATCCAATTTATTAGCGTTTCAACAGCAATTATCATTGTTTATTGTTTGGTGGTGGGGGTAATAGCATGATTCGTTTTATCATTCTTGTGGGGTATTTTGAATTGTCCATGTACCTCCAACTCTCAGGAAAATTGGACCAATACATCAATACTCACTACGCTTATTTAGCCTATATTTCCATGGTGCTTTCCTTTGTTTTAGCCATTGTCCAGCTGGTCATTTGGGTGAAAAATATGAAGCTCCACAGTCATTTGCAGGGCAAATTGGCCAAATTCGCTAGTCCTATTATTTTAGCTATTCCTGTTTTGGTTGGTTTGTTGATTCCGACAGTCACCCTTGATTCGACAACGGTATCTGCCAAGGGTTACCATTTTCCCCTAGCGGCTGGCTCTGCTGGTACAGTCAGCGAGGACGGCACCACCGTTCAATACCTCAAACCTGATACCAGCTTGTATTTCACCTCATCTGCTTATAAAAAAGAAATGCAAAAGGAATTAAAACAATACGAGGGTACAGGACCGGTTAAAATCACGACGGATAACTACATGGAAGTCATGGAACTTATCTACGTCTATCCTGACGCCTTCACGGGACGCGAAATCACCTACACAGGCTTTGTTTACAACGAGCCTGGACACGAGGGGTATCAATTCTTATTCCGCTTTGGTATCATTCACTGTATTGCTGACTCTGGTGTTTATGGCTTATTGACAACAGGTAACGACACGAGTTACCCAAATAACACGTGGATTACAGCCACAGGTACTATCAGCCTTGAGTACAATCAAACGCTTGAGCAGACCTTGCCTGTTTTACACATTACCGAGATGAAAAAGACAAACGAACCTAAGAATCCTTATGTTTACCGCGTCTTTTAACGAAAAATTCCTACAACTAAGGTTGTAGGAATTTTTTTTGTTCTTCTTAGATAATGCCTTCCAAAAGACCACGCATGAAGTCTTCTGAATCAAATTCACCGATGTCATCGATTTTTTCACCAAAACCAATGAGTTTAACAGGAATATCTAATTCTTGACGAATGGCAAGAACAACACCACCCTTGGCTGTTCCGTCAATCTTGGTTAGGATAAGCCCCGTCAAAGGTGTGATTTTTGAAAATTCTTTGGCTTGGCTGAGAGCATTTTGACCTGTTGAGGCATCAAGAGCCAACAAGGTTTCATGCGGCGCATCAGGAACCACACGCTTGATAATACGCCCTATTTTTTCAAGCTCAGCCATGAGGTTGTCTTTGTTTTGCAGACGTCCTGCCGTGTCAATCATAAGAATATCAACGTTTTCAGCGACAGCTTTTTCCATACCGTCAAAGACGACTGAGGCTGGGTCAGCTTTTTCAGGTCCTGTGATAACTGGCACGTCCACTCGATGTCCCCACTCAACCAACTGAGCCACCGCACCTGCACGGAACGTATCCGCGGCAACCAGCATGACTTTTTTGCCTTCTTGCTTGTATTTATAAGCTAATTTCCCGATAGAAGTGGTCTTTCCGACACCATTAACACCGACAAAGAGCATAACGGTCAAACCGTCTTGGAAATTGATTTTTTCATTAAAGACGCCATCTTTTTCGTAAATATCAACCAATTTTTCAATGATGACACGTTTTAAATCATCAGCTTTCTTGGCATTTTCCAATTTTGCCTCATAACGCAACTCTTCCGTAAGCTGGGTTGCCACATTGACACCCACGTCAGACAAAATCAGCATTTCTTCCAATTCTTCAAAGAATTCCTCGTCCACTCGGCGGAAATTGGCCAGAAAGGCATTCAAACGCGCGCTGAAACCAGTACGGGTTTTCTTAAGGCTGCGGTTGTATTTTTCTTCTTCCGTTTCAACAGGCTCTGCCACCACTTCAGGTTCTGCTTCTGGCTCTTCTTGACGTGTGCTGATTGGCTCAAATGAGATGCTTTCGCCACGTTCCAAGGCTTCCTTAGCTGCAGCTTTTTTAGCGTAATAATCCGCCATGACATTTGAAAAATGCGGGTCAGCTTCTGCTGCATTTTCAGAAAGATCTTCTGATGAGTCAGAAGTCATCTTTTCAGCAACTTCTTCAGTTGATTCAGAAATGACTTCTTTTGTTTCTGAAAGTTCCTCAGAAGGTTCTGAAACCATTTCTTCGTTTTCCGCAAGGGTTTCCACAGTTTCCTCAAAATCTGCTGAATTATCCTCATCTTCCGTGATTTCAACAGTTTCTAAGATAGTTTCAGCTGGGGTAGAATCCGTTTCTTCTGTTTCTTCCACTGCTTCGTCTTGTGTGTCTTCTGTTGTTGAGGTGAGGTCAGAGGCTTCTGTGCTTGTTTCTTCTGTTTTTCCTTCCTCAGGGGTGTCAGTCACCTCCTCGGTTTCCACAACAGTTTCCTCAACATGCTTGCCTTCAACTTCCTCGTCTTTTCGTCGATTTCTAAATAAACGGTCAAATAATCCCATATTCTATTACCAAAGGCAACAGAGCCGATGCCCTATCGCTTCCTTTCTATTTACGCCTTTAAAATGTATTCTTCGATAGTTTCTGCAACACCTGATTCTTCATTGGTGCGGGTGGTTGTGTGGTTTGCGATGGCTTTGACTTTAGGAACAGCATTAGCCATGGCAACACCTAGGCCAGCCCATTTAAGCATGGAAAGATCATTTTCCTCATCCCCCATAGCCATCACTTGTTCAGGCAAGAAGCCTAGATGATCAATCAATTGCTGCAAGCCCGCTGCTTTGTGAACGCCTTTTGGCATCATTTCCAAAATAATCTCACGTGATTTAAAGATTTCAAATGCCTCATACAAGTCTTTTGGCAGCTGCAAAATTTGCTTATCCAAAAATTCAGGATCGGTCACGCTGACCACCTTGTTGTAAATAACATCTTTTGGAATCTCATCAAAACTATCTAACTCCACAAAGGTAAGTTTTGGGTTGGCCTGCGGGTAATGAGAATGATTGCCCTGACTAGGAAGACTGTACACGATGCCATCACTAAGCACGTCAAAAGGCAAACCTAGAGGTTCCAAGGCCCCATGCAAACGCCGCAATTGGTCGCGTGTCAGTTGGCTTTTATCCAAAATCTTCCCATTGGTTTTTTGCACCAAACCGCCGTTGAAGGTGATGATGTAATCCTCATCTGATATTAAATCCAATTCGTCCAACAAATCCTCAACAGCTTTTAAGGGGCGACCTGTTGTGATGACAACTTTTACCCCCTTGTCACGTGCTGCACGCAAGGCTTGTTTATTTTCCTCTGACACCACCTTTTGACTGTCAAAAAGCGTGCCATCCAAGTCCAAAGCCAATAATTTTATCTCTGTCATGGTTTAGCCAACCTTTCCATGTAAGTCATGACAACCTCTTCATCACAATCTCCGATGACTTCATCCGAGATGTTTTTGATTTCTGGGCGGGCATTTTGTGTGGCGATGGCTGTGCCAGCAAATCCCATCATTTCAAAATCGTTGAGGTTATCTCCAAAGGCAAGCACTTCACTGCTATCAATCTCAAAAGCTTGGCAAAGGGCTTCCAGACCCGTGCGTTTGTTGACACGACTATCTATGATATCCACCGATTTAAACCCTGTGGTAACAGCTCGCGCAAAATCCACTCGTTGATTAAACCAAGCCTCACCTTGACGCACCGTATCACCTGAAAAATTCGCCGTTACTTTCAAAATAGCATCTTCTATGTGTGCTAGATTTGGCACACGTTGAACATTTTCATAATAGTGGCTAATGAAGTGAGCGTATTCATCGCTCGCTTTTTGGTGCAAATACGCTCCTTTTTCGCCTGATAACAAAAAATCGTAGCCTGACAGGTAGGGATTTTCCAATAAAGTATCAATTATGTCCAAATAAGCTGGCTTGCTGAGGCCTGATTCAAAGATAATAGAACCATCAGCCTTGACCAAGGTACCATTTTCAGCGATGAAAGCCATCTGATGATGGTAATCCGCAAACATTTTTTCCAAAGCCAAAAGTGGACGACCACTGGCTGCCGCAAATAAAATCCCTTTTTGAGCAAAATCATCTAAAACAGCACGCAACCTTGCCTTATCAAAAGAACCTTGTCGGTTTAAAAACGTACCGTCCATATCTGTTGCTACTAACTTTATCATTATTACACTCCTAAAGAATCGTATAAGCCTATTTTATCAAAAAACACTCTAATTTTCTTGTGAATACAGCATTCTTTTAAAACTTTTACATCTAACACTCCTATTGACCTAAAAACCCCAACTGTTAGCAGCTGGGATTCATTTTATTCTCTTTGTAAAGGCTAGTCCACAAGGTTTTCAGCCTCTTTTAATTTGACCGAAACGATGCGGGAAATGCCTGATTCTTGCATGGTAACGCCGTAAATGCTATCTGCGGCAGCCATGGTTCCCTTACGGTGGGTTACCACGATGAATTGGCTGGATTGGTCAAAACGGTTTAGGTAATCCCCGAAACGTTTGACATTAGCTTCGTCCAAGGCAGCCTCTACCTCATCCAAAATCACAAACGGAATGGTCTTGATGCGGATGATTGAAAAGAGCAGAGCCAAAGCAGACAGGGCTTTTTCTCCCCCTGACATCAAATTCAAAGATTGGATTTTTTTGCCGGGTGGTTGCACCGAAATCTCAACCCCAGCGGTCAACACATTGTCATCCGTCAAAGACAATTCAGCCGAACCACCACCAAACATTTGGCGGAAGGTTAGTTTGAAGGACTCACGAATGGCATTGAAAGTCGTTTGGAAACGCGTTTTCACTTCGTCATCCATATCGTTGATGGTTCCCAAAAGCAAATCTTTGGAATGAATCAAGTCGTCTTTTTGCGTGTTTAGGAAGGTCAGACGTTCCTTGACTCCTTGATATTGCTCAATAGAATCCAGATTGATAGGCCCCAAAGCCTTGATTTGACGATGCAAGTCTTGCAAGCATTGGCGAGCACGTGGCATGTCCTCAATGGCTTGGCTGGCTTGTTTGGCGTCCTCCAAGGTAAATTGGTAATCCTCAGATAAGTCTTGAGCAAATTGACGCAGGCGGCTAGATACTTGGCTGATTTGAGCTTCTAGGATAGCTTGCTGACGAATCAAATCCTCGTTTTTCTGATTTTCACGCGTCATCAAATTAGCCAATTCTTCCAGCTGTGCCTCGCAGTCTTCCAATTCGAAGCGTTGGCTAACCAGTTGTTTGTCAAGCTCTGATTTTTTGGCCTGAGCAGCTTCTTGTTGCTTTTGCAAAATAGGCAAGCGTTCCAACTGATTGTCGTCTTTGGTCGTTGCCAAAAATTGCTCCAAGCGCTCAATTTCTTCTTTCTTTTCAGCCAAAGTCACTTCGAGGCGAGTTTTATTGGCAGACTCAAATTTTCGCTCACTCAATAAATCATGCTCTGTCAAGGTTTCCTGTGACAATTGCTGACGCAGGCTGGCTACTTTTTGCGTGGTGGCTTGCTTGTTTTCTTTAATCTGCTCAATTTCAAGGTTCAAGGCTTCTTTACGTTCAGCAATAGCCTGCAAATCAGCTTCCAGTTTGGCTTTTTGTTCCTGCAAGGCCACATCGTCTTGCGCACCTTCTGAGGCTTGCAAACGTTGGTAAAGTTGCTTAACATCAGTCAAACGTTCTGCCAATTGCTGGTATTCCAGCTCTGCCTTTTGCTCTGCAAATCGTGCCTGTTCGCTGTCTGCTTTTAATTGTTTCAGGCGTTCTTGTTGAGCTTTCAAGCGTTCTTGCAAGGATTGAACCTGCTTTTCTTGTTGCAACTGCAAGCTTCGCAATTCTCCCAATTCAGCCACAAGGTAATCCAATTCAGGCTTGATGAACATCGTGTTATTTTGACGATTGGCACCACCTGAAAAAGAACCGCCTGGACGGATTTCGGTTCCATCTAGGGTTACCAAACGCACCTGATAATGCAAACGGCGGGCTGCTTGATTGGCGTGGTCTACTGTATCAAAAATAGCCGTCGTTCCCAGTAAATTCTGGAAAATGGTATCTAGACGTGACTCCACAGCAACCAAGTCGCTGGCTACACCTAAAAAGCCTTGACTACCTTTTAGTAGTGAACGGTTTTGAGCAGATAGGTGTCTTGGCTTAATGGTTGTGAGTGGTAAGAAAGTTGCCCGCCCTTGACGTTTTTTCTTCAGAAAATCAATGGAACGTTTCGCAGATGCCTCATCTTCTACAATGACGTGCTGGCTTGCTCCTCCAAGAGCAATTTCAAGTGCCGTCTGGTAATGTTTGTCAAAGGTCAAGTGCTCACTCACCGCACCAATAATGCCACCTAGCTGAGCTGAAGCTTGCAAAACAGCCTTAACACCAGTGTAAAACTGGCTGTGATTTTTCAAAATAGAGGCTAAGCTGGCCTGTCTGGCTTCTTTGGACTTGATCACATCCAATTGGTCAAAGAGTTTGTCTTGTTGGCTGTGGTAGTCTTTTTCAAGCTGATTGGTTTCTTGCTGTACCTTTTGATAAGTATCTAGCAAGTCCTTAACGTCTTGACGAGAGGCTTCAAAATGCGCCAAAGCAGCCTTAGCTTCTTCTTGCAAGCTTGCTAAATTAGCCTGCGTTTTTGAGAGTTCTTCGGACTTGGATGCCGATAATTGTTTTTGATTATCCATGTCCGCCAAGGTCGCGGTCAATCGGTTGGACAACTCTGCCTCTTTTTGCATCAAGCCGACAAATTCTTCACGCAAATGCTCAATCACTTGGTCTGGGTCCGATGAAAATTGCTGCAACTCTGCTTCCAAGTGCTTGATTTGCGAACGCGTAGTGCTCAATTGCTCGTTTAATTGCTTTAAGTGTTCTTTCTTTTGTGTCACTTCTTCTTGCAATTGGCTTTGCGTAGCTTTCAATTCCTGTAATTGGCTACTTGTGGCTTGTTTTTTCTCTTCTTTTTGGCTGGATTCGAAGGTAATCAAATCCATCTGATGAGCGACATCAGCTAAAGTTTTCGTGACAAGCATCAAGTCATCTTGCCCCTTGGAAATGGCTTCAGACAACTGGCGACGTTTGTCTTTTAAGGCATGATTTTTCTTTTCCAAATGCTCTTGCTGAGCATAAAAAGCCGACAAATCTGTCTGCACAGTCGCCAGAGAACTCTTCAACTGCTCCAACTGAGCTTGATCTGTTTGAATATCCTCAACCAAAATACTCAACTGCAGTTGCTTGCGTTCCTCTTCAAAAACCAGAAACTGCTGGGCAACCTGAGCTTGTCTTTCTAAAGGCACGATTTGCGTGTCCAATTCATAAATAATATCTTCCAAGCGGTCTAGATTGTCTTGCGTTTGATTGAGTTTGGTCTGCGTTTCTTTCTTACGTGTCTTGTATTTCAACACACCCGCAGCCTCTTCAAAAATAGCCCGACGTTCTTCGGGTTTGCTATTGAAAATCTCCTCCACACGCCCTTGGGAAATGATTGAAAAAGAATCCCGACCCAAGCCCGTATCCATGAACAAATCGTGAATATCACGCAAACGAACCTTGCGCCCGTCAATCAAATACTCACTATCACCACTACGGTAAATCCGACGCTCAATGCGAATGGTTTCCTTAGCTTGTGGGATAAAACCATCTGAATTATCCAGCACCACGGTTACCTGAGCGTAATTGAGGGCTTTACGTGTTTCTGTACCTGCAAAAATGACATCTGGCATCTTGCCACCGCGCAAGCTTTTGGCAGAGGATTCTCCTAGCGCCCAACGCAGACTTTCGGTGATATTGGATTTTCCAGACCCATTAGGTCCGACAATCGCCGTCACCCCTTTGTCAAAGCTGACCAGCGTTTTATCTGCAAAAGATTTGAACCCTTGCATCTCGATTTCTTTTAAGTGCATAATCAAACAAAAAAGGCAAACACACCTAAGAAAGCATGAACGACTCTTCAAACAGTCAGCTCAACACTTGCAATAGGTGAGCATTGCCCTTCGTAATTCCTTTCAAAACAGTTATTGCAACGCGTCTAAAGCATTTTTGGCGGCATCTTGTTCCGCTAATTTTTTCGACTTGCCAATACCTTTGCTTTTGGCTTCATCATTAACAAATACCGTCACTTCAAAGACCTTGGCATGGGCAGGACCTGATTCATTAGACACACGGTAATCAATGCTCACATCACCTTGCCCTTGCAGCAATTCTTGAAGAGTGGTTTTGTAGTCTTTGACACGTTCAAAATTACCCTTTTCGACTTGGGGAATCATGACCTTGTTCAAAAAGGCATTGACCGCCTCAACACCTTGGTCCATCAATAAAGCACCAAGAAAGGCTTCAAACAAATCCCCTAAAATCGTGTCACGGTGGCGACCGCCTGATTTTTCTTCGCCATTGCCTAATTTGATGTAGGCATCAAAACCACAATAACGTGAAAAACCAGCCAATGATTCCTCACGAACAATCATGGAACGCATTTTTGACAAATCCCCTTCGGGTTTTTTAGGGTATTTTTTAAATAAGTATTGTGAAATCAATAATTGAAGAACGGCGTCTCCTAAAAATTCCAAGCGCTCATTATGTGAAATGTTTAGGAGACGATGTTCATTGGCATAAGAAGTGTGGGTAAAGGCTGTTTCCAACAACGTCTTATCCTTGAAATCGATTCCAAATTCTTGCTTCAGTTTTTCATTTAAAGCTTGCACAACAAATCTCCCTTCAACATAGACCTAGCAACGCCGACATCAACAAAAGCTGCCTGTCACACATCTTAACAAACAGTGTTATAGACCTTTTTATTATACCAAAAAGTCGTGAAAAATGTTGAGCCAATCGCAATTTCGCTTGAAATATCTCCACAATCTAAAAAAGCTAGCAACCAAAAGGCGGTTGACCTAGCTTTGCTTTGTTTAAAGAATTGTTAATGGCGTCGCTTCATCTGGTGAAGTATCATGGACCGTCATGTCATTTCCTACCCCAAAATCAGCCTGCATGAGATTATTTTCCATGGTCATGTGCGCCAATTCTTTAATATTATTTTCCTTGCTCAAATGCCCTAGGTAAATCTTTTTCGTGCGGTTACCAATGGTGCGAATCATGGTTTGGGCACCGTCCTCATTGGACAAGTGTCCCTTGTCAGACAAAATGCGTTGTTTCAAACTCCAAGGATAGGCTCCTGAACGCAAAATATCCACATCGTGATTGGCTTCAATGAGATAACCATCGGCATTTTCAATCATACCAGCCATGCGGTCACTCACATAACCCGTATCTGTCAACAAGACAAAAGACTTATCATCCTTCATCAAACGGTAAAATTGAGGGTCCACAGCGTCATGACTAACCCCAAAACTTTCGATATCAATGTCACCAAAGGTCATGAGTTTGCCACGTTCAAAAACGTGCTTTTGCACATTGTCCAATTTCCCAATCATTTGGCGGCTATCAATGGTTTCCCACGTTTTTTCATTGGCATAGATGTCAAGGTGATAGCGACGCGCTAGAACCCCAACACCCTTAATATGGTCAGAGTGCTCGTGAGTGACAAAGATAGCATCCAAATCCTCTGGCTTACGGTCAATTTCAGCCAGCAAACTCGTGATTTTCTTACCTGTCAACCCCGCATCGATTAAAAAACGCTTTTTAGGCGTTTCGACATAAAAGGAATTTCCTGTTGAACCAGAAGCTAAAATACTATATTTAAAACTACTGTCTGACATCTATTCTTCATTGTCCTCCCATTCATCATAAACTTCAGAATCTTTTTCATATGGAAGTACAATCGTAAAGGTTGAGCCCTTTCCATATGTACTTTGTGCCCAAATAAAGCCCTTGTGTTGTTTGACAATTTCCTTGGCAATAGCTAAACCAAGCCCTGAACCACCTTGGGCACGGCTTCTTGCCTTATCCACACGGTAGAAACGATCAAAGATAAGCGGCAAATCTTTTTTCGGAATACCAAGCCCCTCATCAGAAATGGAAATGATTAACTGGGTTTCTGTCGTCCGCATTTTCACCGTAATTTTGCCACCATCTGGCGAATACTTGATAGCATTGTTTAAAATGTTATCCAAGACTTGCGTCATTTTATCTGGGTCAATTTCCAGCCAAATGGGCTTGATAGGGTAATCACGCACAATCTCGTAATACTTGCCACTAATGGTATCTTGGTTTTTGATTTGGTCAAAACGGTTCAAAATCGAGGTCATAAAAGCTGTAAAATTGGTCACTTCTACTTCCAGACGAACCGTCTGATTATCAATCCGCGATAGGTTGAGCAAGTCCGAAATCATGCGAATCATGCGATTAGTCTCATCCAAAGACACCTTGATAAAGCTAGGGGCGATATCTTCTTTCAGCGCTCCCTCGTCCAAAGCTTCCAGATACGATTTGACAGAGGTCAAGGGCGTCCGCAACTCGTGACTGACATTGGAAACAAAGAGGCGACGCTCCCTGTCTTCTTTTTCCTGCTCAGTTGTGTCGTGCAAAACGGCAATAAGCCCTGAAATAAAGCCACTATCACGGCGATTTAAGGCAAATCGAATACGCAAGGTGATAAATTCACCCGTTTCGTCCCGACGGTTTAAAACAATCTCAGGCGTCTTTGACACCAAATCATGATAAGTGTAATGACTGTCCGACCCTAAAATATCAATGATATTAAGTTTCAAAGCCTCCACGCGCTCCAAATTCAGCTGCTGCTGCGCCGTTTGGTTAATCATGGTGATATTGCCCGCACGGTCCGTAGCAAGCACCCCATCGGTCATGTAAGACAAGATGCTGGCTAAACGATTTTTTTCTTGGGCTAAATTTTCTTGGGCTAAGCGAAAGACGGTTGACAAATCATTTAATTGCGCTGCTAATTCTGCTAAATCTCTATCTTTTTTGATAACAATGTCTTCGGAATATTGTCCTGTAATCAGCTCTCGCACCTTACCGCTTAAACGCCTGATATTAAGAGACGTGCGGTAATCACGAATCGCCAAATACACAAAATAAACCGCTACAAAAGCTAAAAGGAAGAGGAGCGTTTGCTCAAAATAATCTAACATTACCTTATTCATAAGATTTCATGTAATAACCAACACCACGTCGGGTCAAAATGTATTCAGGTCGGCTAGGCGTGTCTTCGATTTTTTCACGCAAGCGACGAATCGTCACGTCAACAGTACGAACATCGCCGAAATAATCATAGCCCCAAACCGTTTCCAACAAATATTCACGCGTCATCACTTGTCCCATGTGGGTTGCCAAATGATGCAATAATTCAAATTCACGGTGGGTCAATTCGATATCTTCCCCACGTTTTTGAGCAACAAAAGCATCTGGCAAAATCTCCAAATCCCCAATCACAATTTCAGAACCAGTTGTTGAGGCATTTTCCTCAGCCACGGCACTTTCAATGTTTTCCGTGCGTCGCAAGTGAGCCTTCACACGCGCCAACAACTCACGATTTGAAAATGGTTTAGTCACATAATCATCGGCCCCAATTTCCAAACCAATAACCTTATCAAACTCACTATCTTTAGCCGATAGCATGATAATCGGAATGTGGCTCGTTTTACGAACTTCCTTAGCCACTTCAAGCCCGTCTAATTCTGGCAACATCAAGTCCAAAATAATCAAATCAGGCGATTCTTCCTCAAATTTCTTCAAGGCTTCACGACCATCAAAAGCCGTGATGGTTTCATAACCTTCCTTGTTCAAATTAAATTTAATAATATCCGAAATCGGTTTTTCATCATCAATAATAAGAATTTTTTTCATATGCCACCTCTTCATTCTTCAACAATTCAAAAATTCTCACACCACAATCGGTAAGCGATTGTCCTAACTGCTACCCTTGATTATAACAAATTTCGAATTCAATTGGAAATATTGATCACCTTGTTTGCTTACTTGCCTCTTTTTTGACGATAACACCATATCTATTGTTACACATT
>NZ_DBPA01000006.1:27912-103930 GCF_002300045.1 Streptococcus sp. UBA632
CCCCTTATGTTAGATATGCTTACATCTAACTGTTTCTATCTTAAAAAGGAGATACTCGTGGCACTTATTGAATTTAAAAACGTTGAAAAATACTATGGTGATTACCATGCGCTTAGAAATATTAACCTAGAAATCGAGAAAGGACAAGTCGTGGTGCTTTTAGGACCGTCTGGTTCTGGGAAGTCAACCCTCATTCGTACCATGAACGCCTTGGAATCTATCGAAACAGGTAGCTTAAAAGTTAACGGGCATGAATTGGTAAATGCGTCTGCCAAAGACCTTGTGCAACTCCGCAAAGAAGTCGGCATGGTCTTTCAACACTTCAACCTCTACCCTCACAAAACCGTGTTAGAAAATGTTACTTTGGCTCCTATGAAAGTTCTTGGAAAATCAAAACAAGAAGCTGAAGAAATCGCTCAAAAATATTTGACTTATGTGAATATGTGGGACCGCAAAGATTCTTACCCAGGTATGCTTTCTGGTGGGCAAAAACAACGTGTGGCTATCGCTCGTGGATTAGCCATGCAGCCTGAATTGCTCTTATTTGACGAACCGACTTCAGCCCTTGACCCTGAAACGATTGGGGACGTGCTTGCCGTTATGCAAAACCTTGCCAAAGAAGGCATGAACATGATTGTCGTAACCCACGAAATGGGCTTTGCGCGCGAAGTGGCGGACCGCATCATCTTCATGGCAGAAGGTAAAATTCTAGTGGATACCACAGACGTCAAAGGCTTCTTTGACAACCCAACTGAGCCTCGCGCCAAACAATTCTTAAGTAAAGTCATCAATCATACCAGCGACAATGTTGCCCAAGAATAAAGGAGTTCACTGATATGAAGAAATTAACCAGAATGCTAGTTGTCGCTGTTATGGCACTAATCAGCTTGACCCTGTTTTCAAGTAAGGTCAGAGCAGACGATAGCAGTTCAGAAGCCATTCAAAAAATCCAAAAAGCAGGCGTGTTAAAAGTTGGGGTCAAACAAGACGTGCCAAACTTTGGTTATTATTCTGCCGAGGCTGGCCAATACGAAGGGCTCGAAATTGATTTAGGGAAAAAAATCGCTAAACAATTAGGCGTGAAAGTAGAATTCACACCCGTAACAGCTCAAACGCGTGAAGCCCTTTTGGACAATGGGCAAATTGATATTTTGATTGCGACTTATACCATTACCAAAGAACGTCAAGCATCTTATGCCATTTCAGAGCCTTACTACTACGATGAGATTGGCTTCCTTGTTGACCGTTCAAAAGGCTATAAAACCATTGACGATTTAAATGGCTTGACTATTGGGGTGGCACAAGGTTCAACAACCAAAGCAGCTATTGAAGAATACGGCAAAGCCCACCATCTCAAATTTAAATTTGTGCAATTGGGTTCTTATCCTGAGTTGGCTATTTCGCTTTATGCTAACCGCATCAACGCTTTTTCTGTGGATAAGTCTATCTTGAGTGGTTACGTCAGCAAGAAAACCAAAATCCTTAGCCAAGGATTTAACGTCCAAGAATATGGTATCGCGGCGACCAAAGCCAACCAAGGCTTGATTAACGATATCAACACCTTGCTTTCAGAATGGAAAGCTGACGGAGAGTTGCAAAAATTATATGACAAATATCATCTAACACCTGCAACACCGAGCGAGAATTAAGAAAGGAGAAACGTATGTTTTTATTAACGTCTAGTCCTTTTGCGCTCTCACGTTGGGCAGATTTCTTTGCCAATTTCGGTGAATTTGCAAAAGGGTTTCTATATACTTTGAGTATGTCAGCCTGTGCCTTGATTTTAGCCTTTTTGCTGGGCGTCGTTTTTGGTGCCATGTCTTCGTCTAAAAGCAAGGTCTTAAAAGGGATTGCACGGGTTTATGTTGAGATTTTCCAAAATACCCCACTGCTGGTCCAATTCGTGTTTGTGTATTATGGACTTGCCATTATCTCAAATGGGGCTATCATGATTTCAACCTTTTTCACAGCGGTTTTGTGTGTGGGCATTTACCACGGGGCTTATATCGCTGAGGTTATCCGTTCTGGGATTGAAGCCGTGCCAAAAGGGCAAACAGAAGCTGCCCTATCACAAGGTTTTAGCTACAATCAAACCATGAGCCTCATCATTTTGCCACAAGCGGTGCGAACGATTTTACCACCGTTGACTAACCAAGTGGTAAACCTTATCAAAAATACGTCAACGGTTGCCATCATTTCTGGGGCAGACATCATGTTCACAGCCAAAGCTTGGGCCTATGAAACAACTAACTACGTTCCTGCCTTTGCTGGAGCGGCGGTTCTTTACTTCATCATGTGTTTCCCACTTGCAACTTGGGCACGCCGTCGAGAAGAAAAGAACAAACGCTCATATTCACTTTAGGAGGAATCTAAATGTCAGTATTAACACCGACGAATATTAGCTTTATCCTCCAAGGATTACAGCTAACGCTTTATATTTCATTTATTTCCATTGTTTTATCAACGCTTATTGGAACAGTTTTAGCCGTGATGCGTAATGGGAAAAATCCTGTTCTTCGCATCATTTCAAGCATTTACATCGAATTTGTCCGTAACGTTCCTAACTTGCTTTGGATTTTCATCATTTTCTTGGTTTTCCAAATGAAATCCACTCCAGCTGGGATTACGGCATTTACCGTCTTTACCTCTGCGGCTTTAGCTGAAATCATCCGTGGTGGGCTAAATGGGGTCGATAAAGGGCAAACCGAGGCTGGCTTGTCACAAGGAATGACTTCTTTCCAAATCTTTGTTTACATCATTTTCCCTCAAGCCTTCCGCAAAATGCTACCAGCTATCATCTCACAGTTTGTAACGGTCATCAAAGACACGTCATTGTTGTATTCGGTTATCGCCATTCAAGAATTATTTGGGAAAAGCCAAATCTTGATGGGACGCTATTTTGAACCTAGTCAAGTCTTTACCTTGTATGCGTTTATCACAGCGATTTACTTTGTTATCAACTTTTCGATTTCAACTTTCTCAAGACGACTAGCCAAAAAATGGGAAAAAGCTGCCGAATAAAAACCTATCAAAAAAGCTTATTCATTTGAATAAGCTTTTTTATTAACGCAACAAGGCAAGCAAGTAGCCAAAGCCTTGGTAAGCAACGATGGTATATAGGTACAAGGTAACTGGCTTTGTCAGCAAGAAAATCAAGGTAAATCGCTTAAAGGTCATTTGGGATAAACCTGAAACCATGCACAAAAAATCATCTGGAAAACCAGGGAGAGCAAAGGCAATACCTAGAAATTTCTCATAAAATTTACCATCGTTTTTATCCAAGTAACCAATATATTTGTTATACGTTTCTTCTGAAACAAAGGCTCTGGCAAAATTTTCCCCGTAACGTCTTGCCAAGGCAAAAGCCATGAGGGACCCTAAAAAGATACCTGTGAGGTTATAGACAAAGCCCCAAATTGGACCAAACGCAATGTAACCAATGACGCTAGTCATGCCCCCAGGAATAATAGGGTAAACCACCTGAACCATTTGTGCTAGGATAAAAATAATGGGTGCTAGTAAGCCCATTTGACCGAGGTATTGTTGGAAAGCGCCGCCCACCTGAAAGTAACTTTGGTGTTGCTGAAAGAAAATGAACAAGGCAATCGAAATCACCACTCCGATACCTGTTAAGATTTGAATGTATTGTCGTTGTTTGCCAACTTGTGTCATCATATCTCCTCGCGTTCTATTCGATTTCTACGTGGTATTCTTTTAACAAGAACACCGTTGCCGTATGGTTCTATTATAACCTAAGGCTCTTTTAGAAATCTTGGTCAAAGTCTTGAAAAGTTGCGGCAAAATTGTGGCAAGTTTTTTGGCATTTGCGACGATAAAAGCACCCATGAAAACTCATAGATGCTTTTGGGTATTTGGCAAATCAATGATAAAGCAGGTTTTCTCCTCGTTAGAAGTGGCTCTTATCGTGCCTTGATGACGTTCGATGATTTCTTTAGTGATGGCTAAACCGAGCCCAAATTGCCCTGATTTGCCCTTGTAAAAGCGTTCAAAAAGATGCTCAAGGTCATCTGCAGCAATGGGTTCACCGTCATTTGCCAGCTCGATACGAACACCCGTTTCCAGCTGCTCAACTGAAATAGTCAGGTACTTGTTGTCATAACGGATAGCATTGGACACAATATTTGAAACAGCGCGTTCCAATAGCTTCTCATCACCCTCTATCACGACTTCTTCAGAACTAAAGTGGTGCACAAAGACAAGGCCACGCTCATCTGCGGTCGCTTTTAATCGCCAAGTCACGTCATAAAGCAAATCTGTGATGTTTACAGGCTCCAGATGCAACTGGGTTTGAATAGATTCCATCTTGGATAGGGTCAGCATATCCTCAACCAAATGAGCCATTTTATCACTCTCATCAACAATAATACCAGCTGCTTCTTGCGTATTGGGGATAATCCCCTCGCGAATCCCTTCAGCATAACCTTGAATAGACATGAGAGGCGTCCGCAATTCATGAGAGGAATTTTGAAAGAAGAGCTGCTGGCTGCGTTGGTTGGCGTCAATCAAATCACTCATGTGGTCCACTGTTTCGCGGACCTCGTTAAATTCATGGTAGGCAAAATGTGGGTCGTCCTCCATTTTTTCCCGATTGCCAAGGCGTAAAATATAAGATTTGAGATTGCTAAAATTGCGGTCCAATTTTCGTGAAGTCACATAAATGCTAAGGCTAGCTACCAAGCCCACAATCACCATGACCAACAACAAGATGTTAATGTAGGATTCAAATTCTTCGATGGGAGTAACATTAGCAAATACAAACACATAATATTTAGACGATTGAGCGTCACTTTTGGCAATATAATTTCCCTCTAATTGCCCAGAATAACTTTTCATCTTGACCATGTAGCTGGCGCCATCTACCCTGACTTTTCGAAATTGGTGCAATTGCGCTAGAAAATAATTGGACGACTCCCGATAGGACCAATCTGCCTTGGGGTGATTGATAAAATCATCGACCACTTTTTTGGAAATCGTCTTTTCTGATAAATCGTACAAAGAAGCCGAAATGTACTGAATGTCAAATTGGTCATCTACGATTACATAAGTGGTTTCAAAGATATTGCCCGTGGTTTTCTGAGGTGATTTTTCCCCTGAATGATAGGCATCCAGAGTGGCGTACTGCATTTGCATGGCCGTAATGGCTTGCTCAGCGATAAAAATACGAAAAAGCGTGTTAAAAACCAGCAAAATCATGATAAATGACAGCATGAGAATGGCTAGAGGTTGCACAAACAAAGTTGTGCGAAAACGCACCTGTCGCTGCCAAAATCGTCTGCCCTTAGCTGACTCTTCTTATTTCTTGGTGAGTTTGAAGTCATAACCCCAAACCGTTTCAATAAGGACATGGCTGTCAACCTCCCTCAATTTTTTTCGCAAGCGTTTGATGGTGTCATCTGTCACACGCGTTTCCACATCTTCCTCATAACCCCAAATCTGCTGGAGCAGGTCTTGGCGAGAAATGGCCTCCTCTTGATGTTTGAGGAGCATTTTCAACAACTCAAATTCTGTATTGGTCAGTTTCAATGGGACTTTCTTGTAAAGGACAAGCCGTTCTTTTTCTGACAAGGTCAAGCCTTCGTAGGCAATCACATCCGCGTCGCTTTTTTTAGAACTCGTGGCATGACGGCTCAAAATCGCCTTCACCCGGAAGCTTAATTTCAAAGAGGAAAACGGTTTGGTAAAATAATCATCTGCCCCTGCTGAAAAGCCCTGCAAAAAGTCCTCGTCCCCATCACGCGCCGTCAACAAGATAATCGGAACATCTGATTGTTTTCGAATACGAGCAGCAATGTCTATGCCACTGGTGCCTGGCATCATCACATCCAAAATAATTACATCCGCTTCTTCCTCCAAAAAGCGCAAAAACAACTGGTCCCCTGTTTCAAACACCTCTACCTCTAAACTTTGTTCACACAAAAAAGAAGCAATCAAGTCCCGAATATTCTTCTCATCATCTGCCACATAAACCCTTGCCATGACCAACCTCCTCAATCTTTTTCTCTTTATCCTAAAATGCCCATATCATCTCTTTAAAAGCGTTTTCGTATTTCTAATCATCTTATTATACCATACCGCAAGAGACTTCTCTTTTTTCAGGTTTTTCTAGGCAAATCATGATACAATGAAGACCGAATCAAGAAAGGACATTATGAATAATTTAACAGAACGTGCCTTTGCCAAGGCCTTAAAAGACATCATGCAGGACAAATCCTTTGATAAGGTGACCGTTACCGAATTGGTCAAAAAGCTCAATGTCAACCGCCAAACTTTTTACTACCATTTCAATGATTTGTACGACCTTTTGGAGCGTATTTACATCATGGATGGGGATACGATTTTAAATCAAGCTGCCAACTCAGGCACCTGGCAAGAAGAGCTTTTGGCTATTTTTCATTACATTCAAGACAATCGGCAATTTGTCTGCAACACCTATTATTCTGTAAACCGCAATTATCTGGAGCATTTTTTATATGACCGCATTTACCGCTTTATCAATCCAATCGTACAAGAAAAACACCCAAACTTGAGCGGAACAGAGCTAGATTACCGTGTGAATTTTTACAAATACGCTTTGGTCGGTTTTGTTTTAGACTGGATTGATTCTGGCTTAAAAGAAAATCCTGAAGCATTAGCGCAACACATCAGCCGTGTCCTTGAGCAATTATAACTAGACACATCTACCAAAGTGTCTAACATCTATACACTTTCCACAATTTGTCTATGTTCTTTTTTCTCATAATGGGGTTTAATGAGAATGAATTTAGATAAGGAGTTGACATGTATGTATTATTCAAATGGTAATTACGAAGCTTTTGCTCGTCCTAAAAAACCTGAAGATGTCGATAACAAATCGGCTTACATTGTCGGTGGAGGTCTAGCTGCCTTGTCAACAGCTGTTTTCCTTATCCGTGATGCACAAATGCCAGGCGAACGCATCCACATCCTTGAACAATTAGGGCTACCAGGTGGTAGCATGGATGGGATTAAAAATGAACGTTTAGGCTATGTCATCCGTGGTGGGCGTGAAATGGAACCTCACTTTGAAGTGCTTTGGGATTTATTCCGTTCCATTCCATCTTTAGACAATCCTGAACATTCTATTTTGGATGAATTTTACTGGTTAAACAAAGAAGACCCTAGTTATGCTAAGACACGTGCCATTCATCAACGTGGTAAAGCCATTCCTGACGATGGTCAATTAACCCTTTCTGAAAAAGCTATTAAAGAAATCATTCACTTGATTTTGATACCCGAAAGCCAACTAGACGATGTCCAAATCAATCAAGTCTTTAGCGATGAATTCTTTGAATCAAACTTCTGGCTTTATTGGAGTACCATGTTTGCCTTTGAACCTTGGGCAAGTGCGATGGAAATGCGTCGTTACCTCATGCGTTTCATCCAACACGTTGGGACATTGAAGAACCTTTCATCTCTTCGATTTACCAAATACAATCAATACGAATCATTGATTTTGCCTCTTGTTCACTTCTTGAAAGAAAAAGGCGTTGATTTCCAATACAATACAACCGTTACCAACATCTTGGTCAACCGCTCTGGAAATGATAAGATCGCCACTAAAATTGAATGGGTTAAAGATGGTGAACGCGAAAGCCTTTCATTGAGCAAAGACGACCTTGTCTTTGTTACAAATGGTTCGATCACTGAAAGTTCTACCTTTGGTGACAATGACCACCCTGCTCCTGTCGAACATCCACTTGGTGCCAGCTGGGAACTTTGGAAGAAATTAGCCGCTCAAGATAGCGACTTCGGTCACCCTGAAAAATTCTGTGAAAACATTCCTGATAGCAACTGGACCATTTCTGCGACAATCACTTTCAAAGATAAACGCGTGGCTCCTTACATTGAAAACATCAACCATAAGGACCCTTACAGCGGTTCTATCGTTACAAGTGGACCAACCAGTATCAAGGATTCTAACTGGTTGTTAGGTTATTCTATCAGCCGTCAACCACACTTCCAAGTTCAAAAAGAAAACGAACTTGTTGTTTGGCTCTACGCTCTTTACACTGACCGCGAAGGTAATTACATTGCCAAACGTCCTGATGAATGTAGCGGTAAGGAACTTTGTGAAGAATGGCTTTACCATATTGGTGTGCCAGAAGACCAAATTGAAGACATTGCCAGTGCTGCGTCAACCATTCCCTGTCACATGCCGTACATCACCACTTACTTCATGCCACGTGGCAGCAAAGACCGTCCATTAGTTGTTCCAAAACACAGTAAAAACCTTGCCTTTATCGGAAATTACGCCGAAACCCCAAGAGATACTGTCTTTACAACAGAATACTCTGTTCGAACCGCTATGGAAGCTGTTTACACCTTGTTACATGTTGACCGTGGTGTGCCAGAAGTATTCGCTTCTGCCTTTGACGTGCGCATGCTATTAAACGCCTTCTATTACTTGAACGACCAAAAATCATTGGATGAACTTGACCTTCCTTGGGCTGAAAGAGCCATTCTTAAAGAAACCCTCAAGAAGATTAAGGGCACTTATATCGAAGAACTCTTCCACGAATACCACTTATTGTAATTATCCTGTATATCGTAGAAAACTCTGTTCAAACTATTCAAATAGGCTCCACGTAAAGTGGAGTCTTTTTTGTTAGCTGATTTTGAGGAAAAGAAAACACCCAAAAGTCTAAGCTTTCGAGTGTTTCTGGTCCATTGAGCAAATGCCTTATTTAGCTGGACGAGATTTGCGAGCAATATCTGCCAAAATGTTTTCCACAAAGGCATCAACACTTTCTGTGTGGGTTTGTTTGCTACCGTAACGACGAACATTGACAGTCTTGTCAGCCATTTCTTTATCCCCAACAATCAATTGGTAAGGAATTTTCTTGGTTTGGCTTTGACGGATTTTAAGTTGCATTTTTTCGTTACGTTCGTCCACGTCAGCACGAACCCCTTTATCACGCAAGATTTTAGCTACTTCCCAAGCGTAATCAATATGTGCTTCGTTAGATACTGGGATAACAGTCACTTGGTGTGGAGCAAGCCAAGTTGGGAAAGCCCCTTTGTAATTTTCAATCAAGATGGCTGTGAAGCGTTCCATAGTTGAGATAACCCCACGGTGAATCATGACTGGACGGTGTTCTTCACCATCAGCACCGATGTATTTAAGGTCAAAACGTTCTGGAAGAAGGAAATCCAATTGGATAGTTGAAAGGGTTTCTTCATTACCAAGGGCAGTTTTCACTTGGATATCAAGTTTTGGTCCATAAAAGGCAGCTTCACCTTCTGCTTCAAAGTAATCCAAGCCCATGTCGTCCATGGCAGCTTTCAACATGCTTTGAGCATTTTCCCACATTTCATCGTTGTCATAGTATTTGTGAGTGTCTTTAGGGTCACGGTATGACAAACGGAAACGGTAATCAGTCAAGTTGAAATCTTCATACACATCAATAATCAATTGGAGGGTACGTTTGAATTCGTCTTGGATTTGTTCAGGTGTCACAAAGGTATGGCCGTCATTCAATGACATTTCACGCACACGTTGCAAACCAGTAAGAGCACCAGATTTTTCGTAACGGTGCATCATACCAATTTCAGCGATACGAATTGGCAATTCACGGTAAGAATGCACGTGGTGTTTGTAAACTTCGATGTGGTGTGGGCAGTTCATTGGACGAAGCACAAATGATTCGCCATCACCCATATCCATTGTTGGGAACATGTCTTCACGGTAGTGGTCCCAGTGACCTGATGTTTTGTAAAGGTCAACAGAAGCAATTGGTGGTGTGTAAACATGTTGATAACCAGCTGCGATTTCTTTATCCACAATATAGCGTTCCAACGTACGACGAATAGTTGCTCCGTCTGGCAACCAGAATGGCAACCCTTGACCAACTTCTTGTGAAATCATGAACAAGTCAAGTTCTTTACCAAGTTTACGGTGGTCACGTTCTTTGGCTTCTTCACGTTGTTTGAGGTAAGCTTTCAAATCTTTTTTATCAAACCAAGCTGTACCATAAACACGTTGCATCATCGCATTGTCACTGTTACCACGCCAGTAAGCACCCGCTACGTTCAACAAGTGGAAAACTTGGATGCGACCAGTACTTGGGACGTGTGGGCCACGACAAAGGTCTGTGAATTCTCCTTGTGAATAAATAGTCAAACCACCTTCATCTTCTGAATGTTCTTCAATCAATTCAAGTTTGTAAGGGTCATTTTTGAAGATTTCACGCGCTTCGTCTTTAGTCACTTCTTGACGAATACATGGGTAGTTTTCTTTAACAATTTTTTTCATTTCTTCTTCGATACGAGGAAGGTCTTCATCAGTGATTTGACCAGCAGCATTATCAGTATCGTAGTAGAAACCATCTTGGATAGCAGGACCAACACCAAGATGAATATCAGGGAAAAGACGTCGTGCAGCTTGTGCAAAGAGGTGAGCTGCAGAGTGACGCAAGATTGGCAAGGCATCTTCGTGATCAGGTGTCACGATTTCAAGACTACCGTCTTCTGTAATGGCACGCGTTGTGTCAATCAATTTACCGTTTAATTTACCTGCCAAAGCTTTTTTGGCTAATGAATTGCTGATGCTTTGCGCGATTTCAAATGTTGTCACGCCAGATTCAAATTCACGCACAGCGCCGTCTGGAAAAGTAATGTTAACCATATCTATCTCCTTTTATATTGGTTACAAGTGTTAGAAGGTTATCAAGCATCTCAGGATAAAAGAAAAACGACATCCCAAAAGGACGTCGTAACGTGGTTCCACCTTCATTTATCCACGACAAAAAATGCCATGAACCTCAGATCAGCTATATCGTAGCTACCGTTTTATGTTTGCATAAAAACAAGGAAGTAGTATTGAAGCAGTCAACCCTGTGCCCTTCTCACCAGCCGGCACTCGCTCTAAAGGTTGGTTCTTGTTCAACTTGTCTTCGTTAGTTATTATAGCACGATTATTTTATTTTTCAAGGAATCTAATCTAAAAAATCACGAATAGATTGAATCATGCGTCCTGGGACTTTGAGAACCTTGACAGACGTTTTAGCTGTTGATTTCGCCACTCCTCTTGGCAAATCTCTAGCAGAACGGGCAATATGGACAGAACGTTTTTCCTTGCGACGAATGGTCATGGAAATTTTTTCTTTTTTCTTGTTACGTGCTGAAATCAAGACATCCAAGTAAAATTCATAGACCGATTTGCCAAAATGCTCAGCTGAAATATCATACAACTTTTCTTGATAGGTTTTAGGGTTCATCGGTGGCGTGTCTGCAATCGCATCTAAAATAGCGTCCGCCAAATCATCCTCACGGTAAAACAGGGTTCCAAACATCTTGTGGTCAATCACGTCATCCAAGTAAGGATTACCATGTGCAATCACTGGTGTTCCGCTCGCCAAACTTTCTGTATAAGTCAAACCTTGGGTTTCACTGGTTGAAGCTGAGATGAAAAAATCGCAGGTTTTGTAATACAAGACCGTTTCATCATGTGGCACCATACCTGTAAAAATAACCGCGTCCTCAATACCCAGCTCTTTTGCTTGCTGCTGCAAGTCTTTCAAGTAAGGCCCATCACCAGCAATAACCAATTTGACGTGCTTGTTTTCAGACAAGACCTCTGGCAAATGTTTTAGAACAGCTTGAATGTTTTTCTCGTAAGAAACCCTAGACAAGCTAAGCAACATAATGTCATCATCAGCCAACCCTAATTTGTCACGTAAAACCTTGGTGTCTTCAGCGGTGATGTCATCTCGTTCGTATTCAGCCACACGGATGCCTGTTGGAACGACACGTTTAGGGATTTTGATATGATAGTCATCCAAAAGATTTAAAACAATACGTGATGGGCAAATAACCCCATCCAAGTCATTCAAATAGCCACGCATGATGTATTTGACCATGCCTGGTTTGATGATTTTTCCATTTGCAATATAACCCACATAATCTTCGTATTGGGTGTGATAGGTATGGACAGCAGGAATACGTAAGGCCGCTGCGATCATTTTTCCTAACATCCCAACGCTAAATTCGGTCTGCGTGTGAATAATGTCCAATTTGTATTGTTTGGCGATTTTGTAGGTTGAAATCAAGCCACGGTAAGCCACGCGACGGTCGGTAAACGACACAAAAGGAACGCTTGGCAAACGAATAATTGTGGGATCTTCGTAACGTTTCACCGCTTTATCGGTTGTTGTAAAAATATAAACCTCGTGCCCTGCTTTTTCTAACTCTTCTTTTAGGGTACGAATACTCGTTGCAACTCCTGATACCTGCGGAAAATAAGTATCCGTAAAAAGACCTACTCTCATGTTATCACTCCATTACTTTTTCATAAACCTGCACTAATTCATGAGCCACCTTGTCAATGCTGCGACTCTCAGCCACATGATAACCTGCCTCACGTGTAGAGGTTTTATCAGCAAGCACCTGTCTAAGCGCCTTGACAAAACCAGGAACATCGCTGGCAAAGGTAGCTGATTTATCATCCAACCAACCCTTATAAACGGGAATATCACGCAAAACGACTCGTTGGTGACTAGCCAAAGCCTCTAAGACCACGATACCTTCTGTTTCTTCACGACTTGGGAAAAAGAAAGCATCCGAACCACTCATAGCTCCCTCAAAAACATCACCTTTAATGTAGCCTGCAAAAGTAACATTTTCAGGGTGGTCGTGTTCGACTAAACGTCTGACTTTATGCGGAATCACCCATTTGTTTGTATCTCCAAACCAAATAAATCGGACATCAGGCATCTGCTCAGCGACCTTGATAAAATCATCAATACCCTTGCGCATGAAATACAATCCCGCACAAATAACCACTTTGTCATCAGATTTTAGCTTAAAATAATCCCTAAAAGCCTGCTCTTTTTGTGGATTTGGCACATAACGTGACAAATCAATGCCATTTGACACTGCATAAATAGGTGTTTGAACCCCATAACCTGCAATCAAAGATTTAGAATACTCGGTTGGAGTGATGACCGCATCGGCTGTTTGGTAAAAATGACGCAAATAGCGTTTCACCAAAGGGGAAACCAAATTAGAACCAATGAAAGAGTTTCTAAAATCTTCCTCCGTCGAATGCCCATGCACAATCACCTTTTTCCCAGCCCTTTTAGCCTGATGGAGCAGGTAACCACTCCTTAGACCGTAAGTGTTAATATGAATCAAATCGTAATCATCTTCAGGATTGATGGTATAAGCTTGTCCTACCATGTTTAAAGCGCGTTCTTGGTGTTTTATCGCACGCCCAATACCTGATTTACTCAAATAATTTTCCGCTTCCAAATATAGTAAAACTTTCATACTATTTATTATAGCTTATTTTCTGTTTTTTTTCATTTAAAGACAAAAAAGTGCCTGATTAGACACTTTTTTGCGGATACTCGGCGACTGCATCGCGAGTTTTTTTAAGGAAAGATCTCTAAGATTAAATTTAACGTGTGGTTCCACGTACAGTCACGCCATGGTTTAGAATGATTTCTTTTTCTTCTAACTCTTCTTTGTTCATGATTTTAGTGAGCATACGCATACTAACAGCCCCTAAATCATAAACTGGCTGACTGATACTTGTTAGGTTTGGACGTGTGTAGGAAGTGATTGGTGAATCATTGCTTGTGATGATTTCAAAATCTTCTGGAACATTGACACCCGCTTCAAACAAGCCATTAAGCAAGCCTGCTGCTAATTCATCTTCTGCCACATAAGCTGCGGTAGCACCTGAATTGAGCACACGCTTGGCTAACTCAAACCCATCTTTATAGTTGTAATTGATTTCAAAGACAAGACCTTCTTTGAACGATAAGTTGTTCTTTTCAAGACCTTGCTTATAGCCAGCTAAGCGAACTTTACCATTGATTTCGTCAATGAGCGGACCTGAAACAAAAGCGATTTCTTGGTTATTCTCAGCTAAGCGATCCACAACATCAGCCACAGCAGCCTTGTAATCAATATTAACACTTGGCAATTGGTGGTCTAAATCAACAGTACCGGCAAGAACAACTGGTGTACGTGAGCGAGAGAACTCTGCACGAATTTTTTCAGTCAAATGGTGTCCCATAAAGATAATACCGTCCACTTGTTTGGCAAACAAGGTGTTGATAACGTTGATTTCTTTGTCATCGTCTTCATCACTAGATGCTAGGACAATATTATACTTATACATAGCAGCGATATCATCTATCCCTTTTGCTAGAATTGAGAAATAACTATTGGCAATATTTGGGATAACCACACCGACAGTTGTCGTTTTTTTACTTGCCAAACCACGAGCAACGGCATTTGGACGATAATCCAAACGTTCAATGACTTCAAGAACTTTTTTACGTGTGTTTTCTTTGACATTTTTGTTTCCGTTTACAACACGGCTGACAGTTGCCATAGAAACACCAGCTTCTCGGGCAACGTCGTAAATTGTAATCGTATCATCAGTATTCATTGTTGGACTTCCTTTCTATTTGAAAATTTCGCTTTCATCATATTCTATCATTTTTTATAAACGCTTTCAAGTACTAAAGCACTCTTTTTAATTTTTAAAAGCTACTTTTTCGCTTAACCAAGCCGTTTTGCAGCTATCTCTAATCTTTATTTTTTTCAAGAAAGACTTGATTTTTTTACTTTTTTTTGAAAAAATGTGAGTAATAGAAAGAAGGGTTCTTATGTCTAAATTAACACAAATTCGTTCTTATCTTCAGCAAGAAAAAGCTAACCTTGCGGTTTTTTCTGACCCTGTAACGGTCAACTATTTGACTGGTTTTTACTGTGACCCACATGAACGCCAAATGTTCCTCTTTGTTTACAGTGACCGTGACCCTGTGCTTTTTGTTCCAGCACTAGAAGTGGCACGCGCTAGCCAAGTCCTTGATTTCACTGTTTTTGGCTATGTGGATTCTGAAAACCCTTGGCAAAAAATCAAAGCAGATTTGCCATCAACTGACAGCAGCAAAATTTTTGCAGAATTTGACAACCTTAATCTAACCAAATTCCAAGGCTTGCAAACTGTTTTTGATGGGCATTTTGAAAACTTGACACCGTTTATTCAAAAAATGCGCCTCATCAAATCACAAGACGAAATCGACAAAATGTTGGTTGCTGGACAATTTGCGGATAAGGCTGTTCACGTAGGATTTGACAACATTTCACTCAACAATACCGAAACAGACATCATCGCGATGATTGAGTTTGAAATGAAAAAACAAGGCATCAACAAAATGAGTTTTGATACTATGGTTTTGACTGGTAATAACGCTGCCAACCCACACGGTATTCCAGGTACCAACAAAATCGAAAACAACGCTCTTTTGCTCTTTGACCTTGGTGTTGAAACGCTGGGTTACACTAGTGATATGACGCGTACTGTTGCGGTCGGCAAACCAGACCAATTCAAAAAAGACATTTACGAACTTTGCTTGGAAGCCCAATTAACCGCTCAAGACTTTATCAAACCAGGTGTAACCGCTGCTGAAGTCGATGCTGCGGCTCGCAATGTGATTGAAAAAGCAGGTTACGGTGAATACTTCAACCATCGTCTTGGACACGGAATCGGTATGGACGTGCACGAATTCCCATCAATCATGGCAGGAAACGACTTGGTTATCGAAGAAGGCATGTGCTTCTCTATTGAACCTGGTATCTACATTCCTGGTAAAGTTGGGGTTCGTATTGAAGATTGCGGTCATGTGACCAAATCAGGATTTGAAGTCTTTACCCAAACACCAAAAGAATTACTTTACTTTGAAGGCTAAACACAAGAAAAAACGTTCAACATCTGAACGTTTTTTTGTTAATGCCCTGCATTTCCTAGCAAATTAACCATCAAGACTCCGACAATAATCAAGCCCAAACCAATAATGGTGTAAAGATTGAGCTTTTCATTGAAAACCAAGATGGAAATAACAGCCGTTACTAGCAAACCAACACCTGACCAAGTGGCATAGGTAATCCCCAGTGGAATTTTTTTCATGGCTAATGACAAGAAAAAGAAACACACTCCATAACTCAACAGGGCTGATACACCAGGTAAGGGTTTACTAAACCCTTCTGATACTTTTAACAATGTTGTCCCCAACAACTCACCTATTATCGCGATAAACAGGTAGATATACGACACAACTGATTGACCTCCTTATGTCTTGCTTTATCTATTGTATCTACGTTTTGCATCTCTTGTGGTAAAATAAAAGATAGATAACCCTATTTTATTTTAAATAGGTAAAAAAAACAAGTCTTAATTCTAATGATATGGTCATTTTAGTAACAATGATTAACTAGAAAGGAATGTGACAATGACATCTAAAGAAACCATCAAAGAAACCGTTCGTGCTGCATTTGATAACCGCGTGGCCGTTCGTGTCTATAATGACAAAGCCATTTCGCGTGAGGATATGGAATTTATTTTGGATAGTGCTTGGCTAAGCCCTTCTTCTATCGGATTAGAAGGTTGGCGTTTTGTCGTCTTGGACCGTCCACACATTGCCAAACTGCGTCAAGAACTCAATGCCGTCGCTTGGGGTGCCCAATACCAGCTGGACACTGCTAGTCATTTTGTCTTGCTCCTTGCAGAAAAAAATGCCCGCTACGATTCTGAATCGGTCAAAGAAAGCTTGATTCGTCGTGGGTTTATTGGTGAGGAAGAGCTCAATGCTCGCTTGGCGACTTATAAATCTTTCCAAAAAAACGACATGAAGATGGCTGATAATTCAAGAGCCTTGTTTGATTGGACAGCAAAGCAAACCTACATCGCTCTTGGCAATATGATGACCACAGCTAGCATGATTGGCATTGATTCTTGCCCGATTGAGGGCTTCAACTATGACAAGGTCAATACTATTTTGGCTCAGGAAGGCATCATTGACCCTGACAAAGAAGGCATTGCCAGCATGGTATCCTTTGGCTATCGCCTCCGTGACCCAAAACACCCACGCTCACGCAAACCACGCGAAGAAGTCATCACTTGGTGGGATTAAAAACCAAAAGGCTAGGACTTGTGTCCTAGCCTTTTTAACTGCTTAATAATAACCATAACGGATAGCCGATAGCTGCTGCAAAGCTTTAAATAAGTCGGATTGTTCTTTGGATAAAACAATGTGATTATCTGCCATGACCTTTACCAGTTCGATGTTCATTTGATTAAAGATAAAAGGCGTTGAGGTACCACTTGTTTTTAATTCCTGACGGTACTTGACCAAGAGTGCCTTCAAAGGCTCTTTTTTTCTATCATTTGCCATTGATGCGATTAATTCCTCAAAAATAGGCAAGGCTGCCTCTCTTCTCTCTTTACCACCTGAAAACCATTTTATTCCCATCATAATCACCCCTTCTATCACCTTTCGGTATCTTCTTAATGCTTACTAGTATAGCACACTTTTCAAAACAATGGACAGCTTAGTCACAAACGGTTATTTTTAAGTCCTAAACGGTTCTAAAAACAAAAAAAGCTCACCACGGAGCTTTTTTATGGTGATTAACGTGCATTGAAATTTTTCATTTGGCGTTTGATATCGCGGTCTTGTTCGCGGCGTTTGATGGATTCGCGCTTATCGTAATCGTGTTTTCCTTTTGCCACACCGAGCAAGACTTTAGCAAAGCCATTTTTCAAATAAACCTTGAGAGGAACGAGGGTCATCCCTGTTCCTTTTAATTCATTGGCTAATTTGTCAATTTCACGTTTTTTCAGCAATAATTTTCGAGTGCGGTCGGGGTCTTGATTCCAGATATTCCCTTGCTCAAAAGGAGAAATGTGGACATTAATGAGCCAAGCTTCTCCGTTTTTAATTTGAGCGTAGCCGTCCTTTAGTTGAATACGAGCAGCACGAACGCTTTTGATTTCAGTCCCTGTTAGGACTATTCCTGCTTCAATTGTATCAATAATGTTATAGTCATGACGAGCTTTTTTATTTTGGGCCACGACATTTCCTTCACCTTTTGGCATAGCGATACCTCTCTTGAACCTTTGTCGTCACGTTATAGCGACTTATTTCTTTTTACGTTTTTTTTTCTTGGCAACCTCTTTGTAAAAAGGTTTCTTACCTGATTTTTTAGCTGGTTTAGAGCCTTTGCGTTTTTTAGATTTGTGGTCCTTTGCTTGGTCTGATTTTGGTCGGCGTTTGTCCTTGTTAGAGCGGTCCTTACGGGATTTTTTCACTTTTTCAATCACGTCATACTCGCTTGGTAGGTATTCAAAGTCAATGTCGCCTGTTTCCTTGTCGGCACGAACCAACTTAATCTTAATTGGTTGCCCCACACGAAAGACCTTGCCAGACTTCTCACCTTGCAGCGTCATGGTACGCTCATTGTAGTTGTAAAATTCTGGGAGAGTCGTGATGTGAATCAACCCTTCAATGGTATTTGGCAATTCAATAAACAGACCAAATTTGACAACGCTAGATACCACACCTTCAAACTCTTCGCCAACGTATTCTTCCATGTATTCTGCTTTTTTCATAGCTTCTACTACGCGTTCAGCGTCGATAGCCCGGCGTTCAAGGGTTGATGAGGAAGTGGCTAATTCAGGGATAACTTGTCTGAAATGCTCGATTTTCTCATCAGTGACCTGCGTGTATTCGCGAATCATGCGGTGAACCAGAAGGTCAGGATAACGGCGAATTGGGCTGGTAAAGTGGGTATAATACTCTGCTGCCAGACCATAATGCCCATGATTGTGTTCTGAATAGCGGGCTTGTTGCATCGAACGCAGCAACATCATGTTCAAAACGTCTGCACCTGGCTTATTTTCCACCTTAGCCATGAATTCTTGCAAGGCTTGTTGGGTGATTTTATTGGCCGTCCCATGAATGTGAATGCCAAAAATACTTGCATAATCAAGGAATTTTTGCAATTTCTCTGCTTTAGGCTCTTCGTGAATACGATAGATAAAAGGCAATTTGCGTTTTGAGAAATGTTCTGCTACGGTTTCATTGGCTGCCAACATGAAAGACTCAATCATGCGTTCAGCTACACCACGCTGACGCAAGACGATATCCACAGGCATCCCTTTATCATTGATGATAATTTTTGCCTCATTGGTATCAAAATTCAAAGCCCCACGACGCACACGCATTTTCTCCAAAATGGCGTGCAAATCAGCCATGTGGTGAATCGATTCAACAATCGGCTGGTATTTTTCTGCCAATTCGTCATCCCCAGCAAGGATAGCATTGACATCACTATAAGTCATGCGGAAAGTGGTGTTAATCACTGATTGGCAAATTTGGTGATTGACCACACGACCCTTGCGATCGATTTCCATCAGACAAGATTGCGTCAAACGGTCCACATTTGGATTGAGGGAACAAATTCCATTTGACAAACGCTCAGGCAGCATAGGTACCACACGGTCCGTTACATAAACAGAAGTTCCACGCGCCACTGCCTCACGGTTTAGGGCAGAGCCTTCTGTCACATAATAAGATACGTCCGCAATATGCACACCCAATTCAAAATGGCCATTATCAAGCAATTTAATATGTACGGCATCGTCCAAGTCCTTGGCATCCGCACCGTCAATGGTAAACGTCACTTCTTGACGCAAATCCACTCGCCCAATCAAATCTTTGTTTGTTGGTGCATTGGGCACAGCATTGGCTTCCGCAAGCACATCATCTGGAAAGTCAGACACGATGTCCATCGATTCCAAGACCTCCAAGACATCAATCCCCACATCGCCTTGATGTCCCACAATATCACGCACTTGACCGACAAAATAATCGTGGCCACGCGTTGGGTACTTGTCAATATCTACCTTGATAATCTCAGTTCCGTCCAAGACCACGGGCTCTTTTTTGATGTAAATTTTTTGTTGGATTTTTTGGTTTTTAGATTTGATGTAACCAGCATATTTTGGCTTTTCATCATCGAGGATAAATTTCCCCACAACAGTCTTCAGGCTGCGTTCCACAATGCCAACAATTTTAGCTTCAGCAGCTGTTCCTTTCAAACGGTTAGCAGGCTTTTTAATGACTGCCTCAACCGTATCCCCATCAATCGCATAGCCAACATCATTGCGACCGATAAACATATCGTCTTCATTCTCATCAACGATTAAAAAGCCAAAGCCAGCCTTATTTGCTCGAAAAATCCCTGTAACGGTAACTTCTTTTTTCTTTTCTTGTTTCTTACGCAAAGATAGCATACCAGCGTCATTAAAACGCAACTTTCCCTGACTTTCAAGGGTTGAAATTTCCTTAATCAGCTTAGGAAATTTCTTAGCTCCAGTCATCTCCAAAGCCTCGGCTAATTCATTCACCGTCACTTTTTCTCGTGTTTCTAAATACGTTATAATTTTGTCATTCATCATACTGCTTTTTTGGCTTTTTCCTCTAAAAAGCCTTTTATATCCTCACCTTTAATCTCTTGATTTGGAAAAGCAAGTACTGTGAACTCGCTTTTACCACTTTCATTCATAATAAAAAATGAGCTGACTGACCAGCTCATGAGTTCTTAGACACCATTCAAGATGAGCGGCTAAGACAAAGTCCGTCCCTAACCGCTATCTAGTTACTTGATAAGATTGCTAGTACTAAAGCAATGGCTAACCAAAAGAAAACCAAAATGGCTGTAAAACGTTGCATGAATGCTTCAAAGCCACGTGCCTTTGTACGCTCAAACAAAGCTTCAGAGCTATTACTATCAAAGACATTGCTACTTGGATTCTTTTGTGGTTGCATTAAAATCGAAATCACAATAATAACTGATAAAATCAGTAAAACGGTTAATAAAAAGTCGTACATTTATGCCATCAAGAATACCGAAGCATTCTTTTTTCCTTCCTACACTATGGTCAATACTACTTTAACATAAAACTTATCAAGATTCAATATGTAGGGTCACTTTTCGTTCTTTTGGACAATATTTGGGTACCTCAATCCGTTCTGGATGGGTGGTTTTGTTTTTACTGGTCAGATAATTTTTTTGACCACAACTGCTACACGTTAAATGAATCTTTACTCTCACACTATTTCCTTAACTGTTAAATATTTTCTAAAGGTAATCAAACTCCACACAAAGTTGGCTAGGACAATCAGACTGGTTACATAAAAGACTGAACGATAGCCAAGACCTGTGGCAACAGCTGAACCAATGAATGGCCCAATAACTTGTCCTAAGTAACTAAAGGTTTGATTGTAACTAAAGATTCGCGATATCCCTTCTCGTGGTGCAATCTTATTCAAAAGCGAATTGATACTTGGCATCAAAGCCCCTGTCCCAAAACCGTAGAAGAAACGCACAATTCCCAATTGGAGGGTATTTTGGGAGAGGGCTGATAAGATATACATGCAAAAACTATAAAAAAGAGCAATAAGCAACAAACGGTGGTTACCAATCTTATCCCCAAGTTTTCCAAGGCTTGAGCTAGAAAGCATACTTGAGAAACCTAACGCCGAAACGATCAATCCTGAAACAAACATCAGATTTTCTTTTTGCCCCAAATGACGAATGTACATGGTCAAAATTGGAGCAATGGATTGCGCAGAAATTTGAATGGTCATGCTGGTGATAAACAAGCCAATCAAGATTTGTTTGTCTTTAATTGCTTCAAACACTTCGCGGGTTGATAAATCTTTTTCCTTGGTAACAGGCTTGAAATCTTCCTTGATAAAGAAGAAAGTCAACAAGTTACAAAGTAACAAGATAAAGCCGACCAATAAAAAAACGTGGCGGATACCTAGCCACTGAGCTAATACCCCACCAATTAAAGGACCCACCAAGGTTCCACCAATAACCCCTGTTGCTAAGGTTCCTAGAGCATAACCCGAACGTTCTTTGGGAACTTGACTAGCAATCAGAGCGGTTGAATTGGGCACATAACCCGAAAGCAAACCATTTAACACGCGCAAAGCCAACAACCAATACACATTGTGAACAAAGGCTAACCCCCCCATAGTAAAGGTCATGGCCAAACTTGCCCGCACCATCATTGGCTTACGACCATAACGGTCCGCAAAACGCCCCCACACTGGTGAAATCAAGGCTGAACTTAGTGCCGACAGCGAAACCGCCAAACCAGCGTACCAGTCAATCATATCCTTAGGAGCGCCTAATTCCTCAATATACACAATCATGAATGGCATAACAAGTGAAAAACTTGCCCCAGTAAAGAAATTACCGAGCCAAGCTATACGGAGATTTTGTTGCCAATTAACTTCGCGACTAATAATAACCCCTTCTTTCTAAAAAAATCATTGATATTATAGCACACTTTTTTCTTAATGGAAAAGTGATTATACAAGAAATTGTTTTTACAGCGTAAAAAGCTAAGGTTGGGATAAGTCTGTCAATAGAGCTTCTACTTGCTTCTCTAGGGCAGCTTTATCGCCATTATTATCTAAGATATGGTCCGCATAAGCCAGTTTCTCTTTGGTCGGCATTTGGCTAGCCATACGCTTTTTGGCCTCAGCTAACGTGAGATGATTACGCGCCATCAAGCGATTTAACTGCGTTTCATCGTCCACAACCACCAACCAAATGGCATCGAACCAACCCACATAATCCAACTCAATCAACAAGGGAATGTCCATGAAAAAGAGGCTTTCCGTTTTGGCAAGTTCCTGACGACGTTGGGCGAGTTCCTGACGAATAATATCGTTTTGCAAAGCAGATGACTTGGCCATCATCTCTTGATTTCCAAAAATTGCTTGCCCTAAGGCTTGACGGTCAAGTTCACCATTGTCCTGTAAAATGGCATCACCTAGCCAATCAAACAAAGCTTGATACAGCCTGCCACCTTTTTTTTGCAAGTCATGCACCACTTGGTCAGCGTCAATCACCTGATAACCGTGTTTGCGAAGCTGGGCTACCACCGTTGATTTGCCAGAAGCAATGCCGCCTGTAATACCAACTATCTTCGTCATCGTTTTTGGCACCTCGGACAAATATGCGTGCCACGCCCGCCCACCTTGATTTTTTCAATAGGCGTTCCACAACGTGGGCAAGGCTGACCTGTTTTGCCATAAACCTGCAAAAAATCCTGCATGCGGCCATTTTCACCAAAGGCATTCTGATACGTTCGAACCGTTGTTCCACCTTTTTCAATGGCCAACTGCAAAATACGAATAATCTCGTCATGAAGCAAGGTGATTTCAGGACTTGTCAAAGTCGAACTCACACGTTCTGGATGAATTTTTGCTGCCCAAAGCACCTCATCGACGTAGATATTACCCAAGCCAACCACCAACGTTTGGTCCAAAAGATGCGGTTTTATCAGTTTTTTTGATTGTCCCAGTTGCTTTTCAAAAGTTGCTAAATCAAAAGCCGCTTTGGTTGGCTCTGGTCCAAGCTTCCTCTTTTGGAAATAAGGCTCAACTTGCTCAGGCAACAACAATTCCATTGTGCCAAACTTGCGGACATCTTGGTAAACCAAGGTTGAGCCATCATCTAACGTGAAAAAGACGTGAAAATGCTTGTTTTCAGGAACTTCTTGTGGAAAAAGCAGGTATTTTCCTTCCATACGCAGATGGGACACAATCACTTGCCTATCTAATTGCAGCAACAAATATTTACCACGGCGGCCAATGGCCTGAAACGTTTGCCCAATTAGGTCTATTTCAAAGGCTTCGACACCTGTCTTTATCAGTTTAGGCACACGCACGTCAATGGCTTCAATTTTACGCCCCAAAATCAACTTTTCCAAACCGCGTCTAACGGTTTCAACTTCAGGTAATTCAGGCATAACAACACTAGCAAGCAGCCTAAACCTTTAGACTGCTTGATTTTCCTTTCTGTAAGATCTCAGAGTTTAGCAAAAGCTATCTCTTTTAGTATTCTTTTTCGTTATAGCCAAAGTCCGCCAAATCTAGTTTTTTATCACGCCAATTTTTCTTGACTTTAACCCATGTTTCAAGATAAACCTTATCACCGAGCATGATTTCAATATCACGGCGAGCTAAAGTACCAATTTTTTTCAACATGGCACCATGTTTCCCGATAATAATGCCTTTTTGGCTGTTTCGTTCCACCATGATAGTTGCTTGAATGTGAATTTTATCCGTTTCAGGGTCGCGTTTCATCGAATCCACCACAACAGCAACTGAGTGTGGCACTTCTTGTTCAGTGAGGGTCAAGATTTTTTCACGAATCATTTCAGATACCAAGAAACGTTCAGGGTGGTCAGTTATTTGGTCTTCTGGGAAATATTGGAAACCTTCTTCCAAATTCTCAGTCAAGATAGTCAACAATCTATCCACATTGTTACCTTGAAGGGCTGAAATTGGGATAATTTCTTTGAAATCCATTTGGTCACGGAAATCATCGATTTGCTCCAACAATTGGTCAGGATGAACCTTGTCAATTTTGTTGATAACCAAGATAACAGGCACCTTAGCTTCTTTCAAACGCTCGATAATCATGTCATCGCCCTTACCACGTTTTTCATCGGCAGGCACCATAAAGAGTACCGTATCCACTTCGCGCAAGGTACTATAAGCTGATTCCACCATAAAATCGCCTAGAGCCGTCTTAGGTTTGTGAATACCTGGTGTGTCGATAAAGACGATTTGCTCTGTTTCTGTCGTGTAAATCCCCATGATTTTATTACGCGTTGTTTGAGCTTTATTACTCATAATCGCAATTTTTTGACCCATTACACGATTTAAAAAGGTTGATTTTCCAACATTTGGACGACCTAAAATAGCAACAAAACCTGATTTAAACATAAGATAATAAGGACGCATCTCACAACGTCCTACTCCTTTCCATCATCTACCATAAGCTCTTATCACTAAGGATAAGTTCAAAGAATTTTAGCAGTTTTGGGACAAAGATAATCAAGCCCGTAATCACTGCATATCCTGACATCAATAAAACAGCACCAGCAGCCATGTCCTTAGCATTTTTCGCTAACATGGAAAAATGGTAGTTGCTGGCTAAATCCACAACATTTTCAATAGCCGAATTAACGACTTCAAGCGTAATCACTAAAAATATGACCAACAGCAAAAAGAGCCACTCGACAGCTGAAATACGAAAAATCGCACCTGCCATGCAGGCTAAAATCGCTGAAAACATGTGTTTGCGCATATTGCGCTCTTCTTTTAACGCGGTAATAATCCCAGTAATCGCAAATTCTAAACTTGATACTAGGGTACGGTTCTTCCACTTCTTTGGGGAATGCTTATCTCTTGAGTCCATAGGCGGTTAAAATTTCTTCCTGTAACGTAAACATTTCTTTTTCTTCTTCTGGTGTGTAATGATCGTAACCATTGATGTGTAAGAAACCATGAACCGCAAGAAATCCCATTTCACGTTCAAAAGAGTGACCATATTCTTCGGCTTGCTCACGCGCCTTATCCACTGAAATGAACAACTCTCCAATATAAGCATCAAATTCGTCGAGCATTTCGACCAATTCAGGATTGTCTTTCAAATCTTCTTCTGAAAATGACAGACCTGAGTCTGGCTTGTACTCCAAGCTAATCACGTCCGTTGGACGATCTGTATGACGATACTTCAAGTTCAATTCGTGACTGCGTTCATTTGTCACAAAAGTCACAGACATTTCCTTGTTTTCTTTACCTGTCTTTTCAGCAGCAAACTCCAATAAATCAAGCGTTTGTTTCTTGATGGCTTCTGAAACTTGACCAGTTTCATCTATCATTTCAACGTACATAATATTCTTCTTTCAACTGTATTCTTGTCAATAATATTATACCACAATAAGTGTTGGAGTGCTATTTTATGTCCCAATTCCCCATTTTAAAAGACTTCTTGGAAAACAAGAAGTCTTTGGTTAAGCAATTAGTTATCTGTCGTATCTACCTCTTTGGGCAATTCGCCGATGGTTTCATAATTGGCAAAGTTCGATTCATTTTGAGCGTGTCTCTGTTCAGGCGAAACTTGAGGTGCTTGCTCAGACTCGTAAGCGTTGATAATTTCAGCCACGACAGGATGACGCACCACGTCATTTGCTGAGAAATGCACAAAGTCAATTTGCTTGATGTGTTTGAGCTTTTCAGTCGCGTCAATCAAACCTGATTTGACTTTTTTAGGCAAATCAATCTGGCTAGTATCTCCATTGATAATCATCTTAGAGTGGAAACCTAGACGAGTCAAGAACATCTTCATTTGCATGATGGTCGTGTTTTGGGCCTCATCTAAAATGACAAAAGCGTCATCAAGCGTCCGACCACGCATATACGCCAACGGAGCAATTTCAATAATGTCGCGCTCCATGAGACGAGTGGTTTGCTCCTTGCCTAAGATTTGATAAAGGGCATCGTAAACAGGACGAAGGTAAGGGTCCACTTTTTCCTTCAAATCACCAGGCAAAAAACCTAGATTTTCACCAGCTTCAACGGCTGGACGCGTCAAAATAATGCGTTTAACCTGACCACGTTTAAGAGCCGTCACTGCCAAGGTCACCGCCAAAAAGGTCTTACCAGTCCCCGCAGGTCCAATCCCAAACACAACATCATGTGATTTGACACTATCGACATAAACCTTTTGCCCCAAAGTCTTAACACGGATAGGCTTGCCTGAATTGTCCTTGATAATTTCTTCTTCGTATAGGGCAACAAATTTATCTACCGAACCATCTTGTGCCATGCTCAAAGCCGTCACCACATCTGAAGTGTTGATGAGCATGCCACGTCCCACCAAAATCAACAAAGCTTGAATGGTCAGACGGGCTAATTCGACACTATCTTCATCATCCCCTAAAATCTGCACCCGCTCAGTTCGTGCGTGGATAATGACGCCCAAGTTATCTTCAATCAATTTTAAATGACGCTCATTTGAGCCAAACAAAGCCAACACATCATCTGGATGGCTTAACGTAATCTCAGTCGAATACTCTTGCAAATAGAGTCCCTCTTTCTTTTGTATCTGATAAACCTATTATAGCTCATTTACCACAAAAAATCACGACTTGCGTGATTTCTTGCTTATCTTTATTGAAAATGGCGGTGCTAAATGAACAATAAGAAAATTCCTAATACAATATATATCTCATTGATACTAAGCCACTAAAAAATGATACTATCTCACTAAATAATAAGTAAGCGGTTGGATAAATGAGAAGTAAATTATAATATAAGGCTAAGATAAACAATTCCAACTTATTAATGCACTTATTTCTATCTGATAACTGAAAGGAAACATCATGAAAAAAACGATAATGGGTCTGATCGCGTTTAGCGCTGTGCTAACTTTAACAGCATGTAGTCATAAAAGTACTGAAAGTGCTGATACCTTTAATCAATCAACTACACAAACTATTGAAACTGGAAATATCAAAGGGAAAAAAGATACGGAAAATAATGCTTTAGAATGGCTAGGCGTTCCTTATGCACAAGCTGAACGTTGGCAAGCTCCAAAAGAAGTAGATAAATGGGACGATACTTTTGATGCAACAGAATACGGAGAAAAAGATATTCAATTTTCTAATAACGAAGTCGTCGGCTCTGAAAATGAATTAAATTTAGATATTGTACGTCCTGATACAGATGAAACAGATTTACCAGTTTTAGTCTTTTTACATGGTGGTAACAACCAAACTGGTCATGCTCAGGAAATCAAAGGAAATACTCTCGCAAATGATTTAAACGCAGTCTATGTGTCTGTTAATTACCGATTAGGAGCATTAGGTTTCAATCCTCTGGATGCTTTAAAAACTGGATCAGATGAAGAAAATTCTGGTAATTTTGCGTTACTGGATATCGCTCAAGCACTAGACTGGGTAGAAAAGAATATTGAAACCTTCGGTGGTAACAAAGATAATGTGACCTTAGCTGGATTTTCAGCAGGAGGTCGAGATGTTATGGCCACTTTAATTTCACCTACTTTCAAAGGAAAATATGACAAGGCTATCTCCTTTAGCGGTGGAATGACACTTTCAGATGAAGAGGAAAGTCAAGAGATTTTCGCAACAGCTATTGCACCTTTAGTTGTTGAAGATGGCCTACAACCAACTGAAGAAGATGCTAAAAACTGGCTCCTCGAAGATAATAATGAAGTTGCTGATTATCTCAAAAATCTTTCTGCTGATCGTTTAGCTCCACTTATGGGAAATGCAGGTATTCGCATGTCTGTTTTCCCACATCTTTATAAAGATGGAACTGTTATTCCAGAAGAAGGCTTTGAGACTGAAACATTCAACGATGTGCCGCTTATGCTTGTCACTGGAACTAATGAATTTTCACTCTTTATTGCATCAGATGAGCGCTTCGCAGAGGATTTTAATAGTGGGGACTTATTCCAAGATGAACAAAAACAAGCAGAATTTGACTATTCAAGAAATTACGGTGGTCAACTTTACAGACTTTCAAATGGGGTTGACAGTGCACGAAAATTAGCAGGAAAATATAATTCAGATATCTATATTTCAGAAATTTTCTATGGCGATGATTCAAATGTAACACCTCAATTAGCATCAACTCTAGGAGCTTTTCACGGTATCTTTAAAGCAATGCTTCAAACTCCGTCAAACTATGCTGCATTTATTGGAGAAGAATTTGATAACGATGGTGCTAAGGACATGTCAAGTGACTTTAAGGCTTACCTGAAAAACTTCTTAGCCTCAGGTAATCCAAACGATAAAAATTTGGTTAATTGGCCAAAATGGTCAGAGCAAAGCGAAGTCCTATCAATTTCTGCTACTGAAAATGCTAAAGACATTAAAGCAGCGACTGATAGTGAGACTGCCAGTGATATTTTAGAAAAAATGCAAGCGGACACTACCTTATCTGAAGGGGTAAAAAATGAATTGAATACAACTGTATTAAGTGGTCGCTGGTTCTCCGCTCCTCTTGATGAAATCTATTCTAGTCAAGAAGAGCAAGTTGTTAAAAATTAACTCATAATTAAAAGCAATAGCCTCAGTGCTATTGCTTTTATATTAACAATAATACCAATAATTCATTTATTAGAAAAAGTGCTAAAAAAGAGAGGTTATAACCTCTCAATGTGCTAAATAATCTTCCCAAATCTGGTCAAAGTCACTAAGATTGAAGGTGAAGTCCGCCTCATTTTCCAAATAAGTGCTGATAACTTCAAAATCATCGCTATGCTTTGGGAAAGTTGAATCTTCAAATACCAAGTCCGCTAAAATAGCGACAGGTTCGTGACTTTTGGGGTTACGCTGGGTCATTAACCAGGTATAAAATGATTTTCTCATTGCCAATACTCCTTTAAAAACTGATGTCGGATGGCGCTACTTTGGGCATAGCGTTCAGGGTTCTTTTTGTAGAAACCTTGGTGATAGTCCTCAGCCACGTAAAATGCTTGTGCAGGTTCAATCGTCGTCACGATAGGTGAATGAAAACGTCCTGACTCTTGTAGGGCTTGTTTGGATTGCTCTGCGATGCGACGTTGCTTGTCGTTTTCATAAAAAATCACAGGACGGTAATTATCACCGCGGTCCTCAAATTGCCCAAACGCATCCGTCGGATCTGTCTGTGCCCAGTAAATCTCCACCAAATCCGCATAAGAAATAATGTGCTCATCAAAAATAATCTCAACTGCTTCGGTATGCCCTGTCTGGTGGGCTTTGACTTGCTCATAAGTTGGATGAGGCACATGACCTCCAGTGTAGCCCGAACGCACAGATAAAATACCATCTAATTCCTCAAAAGGCTGCACCATGCACCAAAAACACCCACCTGCAAAAATCGCTCGTTCCATTCTAGCACCTCCAAAAATAATGTTTCTATTATAACATAAGACTTTCAAAAAAAGAGCGTGTTAGACCATTTCTAACACAACTCTTTTTGATAAAGCCTTTAATCGATTAATTCTGTTCCAAGGGCATCTTGTTTGACTTTCTTAGCTTTCATCAAACCACCCAAAGCTTTTTTAAATTGTCCTTTTGAAATACCAAAAGTAGCCTTGATATCCTCTGGTGATGACTTGTCATTCAAGGTCATAAAGCCACCATTTGACTGCAAATAAGTCAAAATCATCTGCGAATCATTTTCCAACATTTCAAAAGAACGCGGTTTTAACGAAAGGTTTAGCGTGCGGTCAACAGCACGATAACCAATGACGCGAGCCGTTACTTCTTCCCCAAGACGTGGTTCCGCATAGCGCTCACTTGGATGGATAAAACCAAGCATATTATTATCTGGCAGGTAAACAAACGTTCCTGACAATTTCAAACGGTAAACAATTGCGCGTAACTTCTCATTTTGCATATTGTCATAAGCTGATCCTGAGAGTTTTTGGAAAACTTCAGGTTCTGCTGGAATGGCCCAAATGCGGTCTTTTTTATCCACATCCAAACGAACATAAAGCTTGTCACCCTTCTTAGGCCAAAGTTCTTTTAAATCAGGCAAAACGTCTAGCGAAACGACAAATTGTTTGTCTGGCAGACCTGTGTCTAGGAAAACACCGAGGTCGCGACGCACTTCTGTCACAACGCCCCAACCATAGCTAGTGCGTGTTGCTGCCACATCTGCAGTTGTCAGACGTGCTTTTTGGTGCAAATCCGTGTAAGCAAAGCCCTTGACCATATCTCCGATAGCGTGTGAACCCTCGCTCTTATCCAAAGTGAAAGTCACTCCACCTTTTTGAACAAAATAGGCTTTTGCATTTTCATCAATTACCAAACCAGTGATAACCGTAGCAAGTAGTTTATTCATGTTTTTTTCCTTTATCATAGAAAAGAGAGTGGAATCTCCACCCCCTTACCTTTGTCTTATAGAGATGACATTAGACTTCTAGCAATTCTTTTTCTTTGTTAGCAGTCATGCTGTCAATGTGTTTCACAGCTTCGTCAGTAACTTTTTGAATATCTTTTTCAAGCACTTTCAATTCGTCTTCTGTGATTTCTTTGGCTTTTTCTTGTTTTTTAGCTTCGTCCATCGCATCACGGCGGATGTTACGGATAGCAATTTTGGCACTTTCACCAACTTTTTTCACTTCTTTAGCCAAATCTTTACGTGTTTCTTCTGTCAATGCTGGAATAACAAGACGGATCACTGAACCATCATTGGCAGGGTTAATACCAAGGTCAGAAGCGTTGATCGCATGCTCAATGTCTTTCAAAACAGATTTGTCAAATGGAGAAATCAAGAGAACACGCGCTTCTGGAACGGTAATAGAAGCCAATTGGTTCAAAGGTGTTGGTGCGCCGTAGTATTCCACTTGAATACGGTCTAAGAGTGACGCGTTAGCACGTCCAGCACGAATAGAAGCAAATTCACGCGCCAAAGCACTGTGTGATTGTTCAAAGCGTTCTTTCGCTTTTTCAATAATAGCATTAGCCATAAGTCAGTATTATCCTCGTTTCTTGTTTTTTTAAATAGTAGAGCCAACTCTTAATGGTTGTGGTGGTCTGCTTTGTTAGAAACCGTTGTCCCGATAGCTTCACCAAAGACCACACGTTTGATGTTACCAGGTTCGTTCATGTTAAAGACAACTAAGTCAATATCGTTGTCCATTGAAAGGGTAGAGGCAGTAGCATCCATGATTTTAAGACCACGTTTAATCACTTCAACGTGTGTTAATTCGTCGAATTTAACTGCATTGGCATCTTTCTTAGGATCTGCGTTGTAAACCCCATCAACACCATTTTTCGCCATCAAAATAGCTTCTGCTTCGATTTCAGCAGCACGAAGGGCAGCTGTTGTATCTGTTGAGAAATAAGGTGAACCGATACCCGAACCAAAGATAACGATACGACCTTTTTCAAGATGACGAAGGGCACGTCCACGAATATAAGGTTCCGCAACATTTTGCATTGGGATAGCTGTTTGAACACGAGTGTCCACACCATATTGTTGCAAGCTATCAGCCATAACAAGGGCATTCATGACTGTTCCTAACATTCCAGTGTAGTCTGCCTGTACGCGATCCATACCAGCTGCCGCAGCTGGTTCACCACGCCAAAGGTTTCCACCACCGATAACCAAGGCAATTTCAACACCTGAATCATGAACTTCAGCAATTTCTTTTGCGATAGCTTGAACAGTGGCAAGGTCAATACCCACACCCTTATCACCAGCCAAAGCTTCTCCAGACAACTTAATTAAAATACGTTTATACTTAGGTTCCACTACACGTTACTCCTTCTTTTATCCCTACTATTTTATCATAAATTGCTTATTTTACCTAGCAAAATATCTCATTTTTAACGATTCAATACTCGCCAGTCCCTAAGGTACAGCGTTAAAAAATTTTTTGACACAGCTCATAAAAAAATCCGCTTCAGCGAAACGGAAACGGATTTTTTCTGTCATATCATTACATTAGAATGAGCTTGGATCTACTTTGATACCGACACCTTGAGTTGTTGTGATAGACAAGTTAGTCATGTAAGTACCTTTAGCAGTAGCTGGTTTAGATTTCACGATAACATCGTGGAATGCTTTGAAGTTTTCAACCAATTTGTCTGCGTCGAATGATACTTTACCGATGATAGCTTGTACGTTACCAGCTTTATCAGCACGGTAAGTGATTTTACCACCTTTAGACTCTTCAACTGCTTTAGCAACGTCCATAGTTACTGTACCAGTTTTAGGGTTTGGCATAAGGTTACGAGGTCCAAGGACACGTCCAAGACGTCCAACGATAGCCATCATATCTGGTGTTGCGATAACAACGTCGAAATCAAGCCAACCATCGTTGATTTTAGCAACAAGGTCATCTTCACCAACGAAGTCTGCACCAGCAGCTTTTGCTTCTTCAGCTTTAGCACCACGTGCGAAAACAAGCACACGTTGTGTTTTACCAGTACCGTTTGGCAATACCATTGCACCACGGATTTGTTGGTCAGCTTTACGAACGTCAATATTAAGTTTATATGCAACTTCTACAGATGCATCAAATTTTGCGAAGTTAGTTTCTTTTGCAAGCGCCACAGCTTCTTCTACGCTGTATGCTTTAGTGCTGTCGATTTTTTCAAGTGCAGCACGCATTTGTTTGCTTTTTTTAGCCATTTAAAATTCTCCTTGTAATGTGGTCATATCGATTTGATTTAAAATCTCCCACGTCACTCATCAAATCATGATGAAGTCTTGCGGGTCTAGTGTGAGTGATTTTTCGGTTTAGCAACCAAATTCAGTCACAATTTGGGTGTTATTGATTAATCAACAACAGTGAATCCCATAGAACGAGCAGTACCTTCAATCATACGCATTGCAGATTCAATATTTGCAGCGTTTAAGTCTGGCATTTTAGTTTCAGCAATTTCTTGTACTTGTGCACGAGTAACTGTTGCAACTTTTGTTGTGTTAGGTGTTCCTGAACCTTTTTCAACACCTGCAGCTTTTTTCAAAAGAACAGCAGCTGGTGGTGTTTTTGTAACGAAATCAAATGATTTGTCTTCATACACTGAGATAACAACTGGGATGATCATGCCAGCTTGATCAGCTGTACGTGCGTTAAATTCTTTAGTAAATCCCATGATGTTAATACCTGCTTGACCAAGAGCTGGACCAACTGGTGGAGCTGGTGTCGCTTTACCAGCAGGAATTTGAAGTTTAACAACTTTTTCGACTTTTTTAGCCATTTTTAAATCCTCCTGTTGTGGTTTTGGCGGTAATTAAGATTTTTACCTCCCACAGATATGCTCAATCGCATACTTTATCATTATACAGGAATTCAGGGAAAAAGCAAGCTATTTAGCTCATTATTTTTCAAAAAAATCTTCCCCTTTTTTTGAGAGCAAAGGAAATTTGAAGAAAAAGGCTCTAATCATTTACATCTTCAGGGTTTCGGTATAAAATATAGGACATGATATATAAATTATTTTCGATTGCTTTTTTGGTGCTGACGCCGCTTTTTTCTTACATTTTGGTTACCTTTTTTAACCTAAAACGCTTTGGGATCTTGTTTACAGACCTGTCTTTTCCCTTGTTTGCACTTGAAATTGCTTTAGTGGCAATGCAATCTTTGACATTAGATGTTTTCTTTTACTACTTGATTTGCCTATCTTTGTTGGCTTTGATTTTGAGCATTACTTTTTTGAAACGTTACCACGCTTTTTCTTATCGCCGCTTTTTGAAATTTTTCTGGCGGTCAGGGTTTATTTTGACAGCTATTTTTTATGTCATTGAGTTGATTTTAGTATTTACAATTGGACGCTAAAAAAACGTTAGCTGTACAGCTAACGTTTTTTTAGTCTTCCGATGTTGCAGTAGTCATCAAAACTTTTCGAGGTTTGGTTCCTTCGGCGGGCCCGATGACACCAGCAGCTTCTAATTCATCCATTAAACGAGTAGCACGGTTAAAGCCTACTGACAAACGGCGTTGGAGCATTGAGGCACTGGCTTTTTGGGTTTCAAGCACTAAAGCCTTAGCGTCTTCAAATAGGGGATCACCTTCTTGAGCGCTGCTGCCATTTCCTGATTTCAAATCAGCCTCAGACACATCACCTAGGTCAAAACTATCGTCATATTCGGCGTCAGCTTGATTTTTAATAAAGCTAACAATATGCTCCACATCGTCATCTGAAATGAAAGAACCTTGCAAACGGACAGGGTGATTTTCATCAATCGGTTTAAAGAGCATGTCCCCACGTCCCAAAAGTTTTTCAGCACCGTTTTCATCCAAAATCGTACGGCTATCGGTCCCTGATGACACGGCAAAGGCAATCCGCGATGGCACATTGGCCTTAATCAAACCGCTAATAACATCAACAGATGGGCGTTGGGTTGCTAAAATCATGTGAATACCTGCCGCACGCGCTTTTTGCCCCAAACGAATGATGGCATCTTCCACTTCTTTGCTGGCAACCATCATCAAATCTGCCAACTCATCCACAATAACCACAATCAAAGGTAGTGGAATGTGTTTTTGGTCAGATTGTTTGTTAAACTCTTCAACCTTGGCATTGTAACCTGCAATATTGCGAACGCCAAAATGGCTAAAGAGTTCATAACGGTTTTCCATTTCATCCACCACTTTTTGCAAGGCTCTAGCTGCCTTACGAGGGTTGGTTACCACAGGAATCAACAAATGGGGAATATCATTGTAAACCGATAATTCAACCATTTTGGGGTCAATCATCATGAATTTGACTTGGTCAGGTCGTGCTTTCATCAACATGCTGGCAATGATGCCATTGACCGCAACAGATTTTCCTGAACCCGTTGAACCAGCTACGAGCAGGTGAGGCATACGAGCCAAGTCAAAGGTGCGTGCCGTACCGTTGACTGCTTTTCCAAGGGGAACTTCCAACAATTTATTTGGGTCAGTATTGGATTGCTCCCATAATTCACGGAAAGTGACCGTGGCAATTTCAGAATTCGGTACTTCAATACCGACTAAGGATTTACCTGGAATAGGGGCTTCGATACGTACATCTTTAGCAGCCAAGGCTAGGGCTAGATCATCTGCCAAATTGGAAATGCGGTTGACACGCACACCAACGGCTGGTTTGACTTCGTACTTGGTTACCGATGGGCCAATTTCAGCACGCTCTACCTTGACATCAATACCAAAGCTGGTAAAGGTGTCCTCTAACACCTTGATATTATGACGGACAATGCTTTTTTCCTTGGATTGATTTTTGGGCTTGTCTGGTGCAAACAAATCAATCGTTGGCAAGGTGTAATGCAGGGCTGTTTTTGCCGTAAAATCAACGTCCAAAGGTTCGTCAGCTTGTTCTTCTTGCTCAGGTAGATCAGCGGCTTGTTGATCATCATCCGTCACAACTCCTTGGTCATAAGACAAGATTTCAGGCTCTGCGTCTGAAGGTTGGGGCACTTTGTCAGGCTCTGTTGCAGGCATGTCAACATTGGCTGAATCAGTCAAAATTTCGCCTGTTTCGAGATCCACTTCAAGCTGGGCCAAACGTTCTTCTTCTGCTGCTTTTTGTTCCTGCTCAGCACGTTTTTGCTCAGCTCTAGCTTTTTTCTCCTCACGTTTCACAAAGCGTTTTTGCTTGTGCAATTCATACCTCGAAGCAAGAGTCTGTCCTCTAGCTTTGACAAAATCAGCAATATCGTACAAATCCCACGGCGTCATCAAATAAATTCCCAAAAGAATAAACAAGCTACCAATCAAGAAGGTTCCAATATTGGAAAAAAGAAAGGAAACGGGCATGTAAAGTAAAGCCCCAATCATCCCCCCACCAACAAAGTAGCTGACTTTAAAATGAAGAATGTCATTAAAAAGCAAGGAAGCCGTTGTGGATAAAACAGGCTTGTCATGATAAGCTGATAGTGAAAATAAATAGGCCTGCCACTCCAATAACATACCAATCATAAACACCACAAAACCACCCACAAGACCGACTTGTTTGTGGAACCATTTAAAACCGATAAAATAAGCCAAAATAGCCAGCATAACCAGATAAACAAGGCTACCAACGGCAAAGCGCATGAGGTTATAAACCGTAACGCCAAAAATCCCCAGCCGTGTCACTGCAAAGAAAAAGACTATAATCAGAATAATAGTCCCTATAAAGCGTTGCAAGGCTTGTTGTCTTTTTATTTCTGCTTTAGTTGGTCGGCGCGTTTTACGACCTTTTTTTCTATTTTTTGATTTTGCCATGAGTTTATTATAGCATTTTTTAAACTTTTAGGTTATTGAAAACAAAATATGGTAGAATAGCTTAGTTGAGTTTGCTTAGAGCTCAATGAATTTTGACAAATAACCCTATCAACACAGCTTTAAGATACATATTTAGGAGTTTACATGAAAAAAACAATCCCATTGCTTGTTATAATGCTTAGTTTGGTAATCCTATCAGGTTGTAGCCAATTGACCAAAGCCATTCGAGGAGAAGATTACGTCAATGCCAAAGCATCTGCTTCAGCCGCTTCTGCTTCAAAAAGTGCCAGTGCATCGTCCTCAAAAGCCTACCCAAAAGAATTGAAAAAAGCTTTGAGTGCTGATACGTCAGCTTTTCCACAATTATCTAATGACGTCACTGACAACGAGTCAGAAGTCCTCATGCACACCTCTGAAGGTGACATCACCATCAAGTTATTTCCAAAATATGCTCCACTCGCTGTGGAAAACTTTCTCACTCACGCCAAAGAAGGTTATTACAACGGTGTGCTATTTCACCGCGTGATTTCTGATTTTATGATTCAATCAGGTGACCCTAAAGGAGATGGCACAGGCGGAGAATCTATCTGGAAAAATAAGGATAAGAGCATTGATTCTGGCAATGGTTTTAAAAATGAAATCTCACCTTACCTCTACAACATTCGCGGGGCGGTTGCCATGGCAAATGCTGGTGCAGACACCAATGGCAGTCAATTTTTCATCAATCAAAATACAGATGACCAATCGCAAAAACTCTCATCATCAAGCTACCCAGAACCCATTATTGGAGCTTATGCTAAAGGTGGTAATCCAAGCTTAGATGGCAATTACACCGTTTTTGGGCAAGTAATTGATGGCATGGACGTTGTGGATAAGATTGCTCAAACCGCGACCGATGACAACGACAAGCCAACAACCGATGTTACCATCACATCAATTGATATTCTAAAAGACAGTTCTTCACAAAAGGACTAAGGATAACCCTTAAAAAATCAAGTAAGCCTAGCGACTTGATTTTTTTGCTTATGTTGGATTGATGAACAGGAATAAGTGATTTTTTGGTATAATAGAAAGGATAGAAAGCGAGATTATATGACGCCAAATAAAGAAGATTATCTTAAATGTATTAACGAACTTGGAGAAAGTCAAGCCAAGGTAACCAATAAAGGCATCGCTGAATTGATGGGCGTTTCAGCACCAGCCGTTTCTGAAATGGTCAAAAAAATGAGCAACGAAGCCCTCATTGCCAAAGACCAAAAAGTAGGCTATCACTTGACACCAAAAGGTTTGCTCTTGGTTTCTGAATTGTACCGCAAACACCGCTTGATTGAAGTCTTTCTAGCCAATGAGTTGCATTATAGCCCTGATGAAATTCACCAAGAAGCCGAAGTTTTGGAGCACACAGTTTCCACTACATTCATCGACCGTTTAGAAGAAAGTCTAGGTTTTCCAAAATTCTGCCCGCACGGTGGAACCATTCCGCAAAAGGGAGAATTATTGCAAGAAATTCACCGTCAGCCACTCAATCATATCTCAGAATTGGGTACTTATCGCATTTGCCGAGTTCATGATGAGGTGCATTTGTTAAACTATTTGCAAGAGCATCACTTGGCCATCAATGATGTTGTGGAGTTGGTTAAACAAGATAGCTACGCCAAGACCCACACACTTATCCACAACTCACAAACCTTGATTATTCCAGAACGCGTCGCCGAACAAATTTACCTCGAAAAAATCGAATCTCTTTAACAGCAAAACATCAGCGTTTTACTGTTTTTTTGTTGTTTTGTAAATTTTATCAAACCCTGCTGCAAAAGGATTTATGGAAGTTTTACAAAAGGCGGTTAGGGAGTTTACATTCATTTGCTAGAATAAGAATCAAGACCAAGGTCTAAAAATTATTAACGAGGTTCTTATGAAAAAAAGTTCAAAATATTTGGCACGCTTAGGGGTGACCTTACTGGTTTCTAGCACCTTGCTAGCTGCTTGTAGTTCAACAACATCATCAGGCAATAAGCTGAAATTGGATACAGAAGCCGCAAACAGCACAAGCTTGGCAAAAGAAACAGCTAACGGTAAAGACGTGCAAATGTACGATACTAGCCGTGCAAAAATGGAAGACTATTCTAAAGTCAATTCTAACCAAGCTAAATATGTTTTCCTTTTCATCGGTGACGGGATGGGGGTAACTCCTGTAACGGCTGCTGAAGATTATCTTGGCTACACACAAACAAACAAAGGCGAAGTTTACCCAGATCGTATGAACTTTACTGAAATGCCAGTTGTTGGTCTGAAAACACAATACGACTGTTCTTCATTCATTCCTGATTCAGCGGCTACGGCTACGGCTTTTGCAACTGGAATTAAGACCCAAAGTAAAGTCATCGGTTTGACAGGCGATTTGGAAAAATCTGCTGATTCTGTGGCTGAAAAAGCCAAACGTGCTGGCAAAGCTGTCGGAATTGTGACCAATGTAACGCTTAACCACGCAACTCCTGCTGCTTTCTACGCAAATGTTGAGTCTCGTAAATCTTACTACGATATCGGACTTCAAATGGCAGAATCAGTTTTTGACTACTTTGCTGGTGGTTCACTTGGACAGCGTACTGGTAAAGATGAGGACCAAAAGGACCTTTATGAAGTCATGGAAGAAAATGGCTACACTATCGCTGATACTAAAGAAAAAGCAGAGAAAATAAATGCTGACTCTGAAAAAGTTTACCTAGTATCTGAGCGTTTACAAGATAGCGGTTCAATGCCTTATACCATTGACCAAGAAGAAGGTGACCAAACCCTTAGCGACATGGTAGCTAAAGGAATTGAAGTCATGGAAGATGATCCTGAAGGTTTCTTCATGATGGTTGAAGGTGGAAAAGTGGACTGGGTTGAGCACGCCAATGACGGTCTAACAGCTATTCACGAAGTACTTGGTTTTGAAGAGTCAATTCAAACAGCGATTGACTTCTACAACGAGCATCCTGACGAAACCTTGATCGTTGTAACGGCAGACCATGCAACTGGTGGTTTCACAATTGGTAATGGTTCAACAGGAAATAGCACTTATTTTGATCTTTTAACTAACCAAAAAGGGTCACAAGTTGCCTTTGCCGACTTGACTACTGAAGCTTTGGAAAAAAATCCAGATTTGACCTTCGAAGAATTTGCGCCACAAATTGAAGACTACTTCGGCTTAGTCTTGGATCCAGATGCGCCATCTGAAGACGTTACAAACGCTGAAAGCGAAGCTTACGCGGAAGAACTAGCTAAAAACAGACTTAAATGCTCTAAAGAAGAGTACAACGAGTTAAAAACAGCCTTTGATGAAACTAAAAAATCAGAAGATGAGCAAAATGTAAGCTACGGTGTCTACGTTCCAATTGCTATCACGGCTACTCGTTTGCTAGACAAAAAAGCTGGCTTGGACAACAACTGACCACTCTGGTGACAAAGTTCCTGTCTATGCTATGGGTTCAGGTGCCAAAATGTTTGACGGTGAGTACGATGATACTGACATCAGTATTCGTTTAGGAGAGGCTATGGGCTTCAACAGCGATTCAAAAGACGCTGAAGAACAAGTTGAAACAGAAACTAAAAAACCAACTGGAGTCGGACTAAAACCAGCTGACAAATAAAGCAAAAAAAGAAGAAAATACCACTCGGTACTTTCTTCTTTTTTAGGTTTAGATGCTATTTAAGCTAATTTTTCTAAGAAGGCTAACAAAATCTCAGCAGATTGTTTGCCTGCTGCAATGATAAATTCATCAAAGGTAATGTTAGCATCGTGGGCTGCGGTGTCAGACATGGCACGCACAACAACAAATGGCTTTTTCAAACTGTGAGCGGCTTGGGCAATTGCAGCCCCTTCCATTTCAACCGCTAAAACCTGTGGGAAAACAGATTTGATGGCATCAATTTTATCTTGGCCAGCTATAAAAGAATCTCCTGTCGCAATCAAACCAATATGGCTTGGCACGTCTGCTTCACTCAAGACTTGCTCAAACGTTTCCACGAATGTTTTATCAGATTCAAAATACAAAGGTTGCATAGACATTTGACCGTAGTCATAGCCAAAGGCTGTCAAATCAACATCGTGGTAAGCTAAAGTGTCAGCCACAACAACATCGCCAATTTGCAAACCTTCTGCAACAGCGCCAGCTGACCCTGTGTTAATCAAGGCATCCACTCCAAAATGGTCCGCCAAAATGGCAAACGACATAGCTGACATGACTTTTCCGACACCTGATTGCACCAAGACAACTTGATGACGGCCCAGTTTTCCTTCGTAATACGTGTTTCCTAAAACATGGTGTTCGACTTTATTTTCCAAATGGTCTACAAGAAGTCGTAATTCTTGCTCCATTGCTGCTATAATTCCAATTTTCATCACATCTTCGCACACCGCTTAAGCAGTGGCTTGTCCTCCTTTTCTCGCTTTCTTAGAGTTTAAACACAGCGTAGAATAACGCCACAAGCAAAAGAAAGATAATCAATATCGCCAAGTTTAATTTGCGTTGAAAACGGCTTCGCTTGACATTTTCAATCCGACGGCTTTTATAGACGAACTGATCCTTTTGCTTGCGGTTGGTCCATCTTTCTAAAAAGCCTCTGTCAGCATACTCTTCAGGCGGTATAATGCTGTCGTAACGATCTGTCCGAATAACTTTCGTTTCTTCATCGTCAGTCATCATGTCATCATAAAAAAGTTCACCACGGTTAGCACGCTCGATTATCTCGTCTGTTAAAAGTGGTTTTCCCATTACAAGTTTCCTCCAAATGTTAACGCGTAATATTGTAGGGCGATAATCGTTTTAGCATCCTCGATAGCTCCCGAAGCAACCAAATCCATGCATTCTGCATAAGTCAACTCCAAGATTTCAAGGACTTCATCGTCATCTTGCGGACGAGGATTCGGCACTTTTTGCAAATCAGTTCCAAGATACAATCTGATTTTTTCATTGCAAAAGCCTGTTGCAGTGTAAAAATCATAGATTTTTGTTAATTGTCCTGAGTAGCCTGTTTCTTCTTCCAATTCACGCGCCGCAGCTTCTTGCTCATGCTGAGCTTCACCAGCTTCCAATTTCCCTGCTGGAATTTCATAAGACACTTTTTCAATCGCCTTGCGGTACTGCTTAACCAAGACAATGCGATTGTCCTTGGTCACTGGCAAAACGGCCACCGCCCCACCGTGAAAAATCAATTCCCGTTTAGCTTGCCCTAATTGATTAGGCAATTCCACGTCATCCACGACAACCTTAAAAATATGCCCATCAAAAACCTCAGTGCGTTTAATTGTTTTTTCCTCAAAATCCATCTGCTCTACCTTTAAAATACCTTTCACGTTTGATTCTACTATAAATTTGCCAGAAATGCCATTATTGTCAAAATATCCTTACTATGATAACGCAAAAATGCTAAAAAAATCTAAAAGCGCAAGGCAAATAAAGAACCTGAGACCCTCATCTCAGATTCCATGCTATTACGATTTCTTTTTATTGTTTGGGTGGTGAGGTTTGTTGAGGGCATAGCCAGCTTTGTTGACTTGGCGTCCGCGTCCGATAGCTAAGGCGTCTTTTTCAATATCCATAGAAATGGTAGAACCCGCAGCTGTCAAGGCATTGTCACCAATAGTAAGAGGAGCAATGATGGTCGAATTGCTTCCTACAAAAGCGTTGTTACCGATGGTGGTCTTGAATTTGTGCTGGCCATCATAGTTGGCAATAATCGTACCTGCACCAAAATTCACGTCGTGTCCTACGGTCGCATTGCCAATATAAGTCAAATGCCCTGCTTTAGTATCCTCACCAACAAGTGATGACTTAACTTCGACGAAGTTACCAATATGAACATTCTTTTCAAGGGTTGAATCAGGACGAACATGGGCAAATGGACCAATGGTTACGCCGTCTTTTACAACAGATTGTTCAATCATTGAGTTGGTAATCACGACTTGCTCACCAATAGTTGCATTAACAAGATAAGTGCCATTAGTCAAGACTGAGCCTGTACCGATTGTTGTGTGGCCTTTTAGAGTGACATTGGCTTCGATAGTGACATCAGGGGCGATTTCCACATCAACGTCAATGTAAGTCGCAGCAGGATTTTGGAAGGTTACGCCATTCACCATGTGTTTGTGGTTGATACGGCGACGCATAATCTCTTCGGCAGTTGCTAGTGCCACGCGGTCATTGACCCCAAGACTTTCATCAAAATCATGAAGCACATAAGCCCCAACTTTTTCACCACTATTACGGAAAATAGAAATGACATCCGTCAAGTAATATTCCCCTTGGGCATTGTTGGTGTTAATGTTTTTGAGGGCTTCAAATAAACGTTTGTTATCAAAGACATAAGTTCCTGTATTGATTTCTTTGACTTGGCGTTCAAATTCAGAAGCGTCTTTTTGTTCAACGATTTTAAGCACTTCGCCATTTTCGTTGCGGATAATACGTCCGTAACCAAAAGGATTGTCAGCAGTAGCTGTTAAAATAGTCGCTACATTTTTATGGCTGATATGAAAATCAACCAACTGTTTCAAACTGTCACCTGTAATCAAAGGAGTATCCCCAGCGATAACAAGGGTTTGCCCCTCAAGACCAGCCAATTCTTCCTCTGCCATCATGACAGCGTGACCTGTTCCTAATTGCTCTGTTTGAAGAACAAATTCTGATTGACCTGCTAAAACGTCACGAACCATATCGGCTTTGTGCCCGATAACCGTCACGTTTTTTTCTGGATTTAAGGCTGATACAGCACGAAAAACGTGTTCTAGCATGGTCAGACCAGATACTTGATGAAGCACTTTTGGCAAGTCTGATTTCATGCGAGTTCCTTTACCAGCGGCTAAAATAATTGCATAATTTGACATGACTAATATTCCTTATAAATATAGAGTAGCGTGCGAATACTTTGTACTTTCTCACACAATCTATTCCATTATACCATAATTAACACAACTGAACGTGATTTTTAAGTTACTGATGCCACATAATTTGAACAGCTTGTTCCAAGACTTCCATAACCAAGCGGCTATGGTCTAGGGCAAGCTTGGTAGCTGTCATATTTTCTTGCTCAATAATAGCTTGAAAGGCCACAAATTCATCGTGCATTCGGTGATTGAGCGTGTTTTCGTTGATAATCGTCTTGCTTTCTTCATTGAGTGCCAGTGCTATTTCGGGCAAGGTATTGGTAGCACCAAGAATGGCCAAAGAACCTTTATTGCCCTGAATAGTTGAAGTCAGTTCTGCCGCACAATCCTTGGCACCGATACAAACCGCTTTGAAATCGCCATAGTCCATAAGCAAAATACCAGACGTATCCACCTCACGCTCCATATTAGCCAGATACTGTACCCGTTGCGGTTTCCCAAACAAGCCTACCACCAAATGAATATTATAAATATTTAAATCACGGAGGGCACCGCCACCTTTTTGTGGGTCAAAGGCTGGCGCAATTTCCCCGCGCTTGAAAGCATCATAACGCGACGAATATTGGGAATAATTACAGGTAACAATCTTAATCTCACCTAACTTGGCAAGATTGGCCTTGATAGAGGTGAAATTACCCAAATATTGATTGGTAATGGCTTCTAGCAAAATGCGTTGCTGCTGCTCGGCAATCTGAGTCAAGTCTTCAAATTCGTCTAAGGTCATTGTAAAAGGCTTCTCACAAATCACGTGTTTGCCCGCCAGCAAAGCCTTCTTGGCATAGGCATAATGAAGGTGATTCGGCAGGGCAACATAAACCGTATCAACGTTTGGATTTGCCAAAAGGCTATCATAGTCGCTAGTCGCCTGAGTGATGTCGTAAAGCTTCGCCAATTGGTGCGCTTTTTCTAAACTGCGTGGCGTTGACAAAATAGCTTCAATCGCAATGCCGTTGATTTCTTTTAAAACAGGCAAGACCTCGTCAACGATTTTTCCTGTTCCTAAAATGGCTAATTTCATGAATTTCCTCCTATCGTATCTTACTAAACTGTGGGATAAACCACTTCAAATTCTTCTAAAACGATTAAGCTTTCTGGTGTGAATGTCAACCCACATTCTTTAAAATAGGGTTTGAAAAATGCTTCGTGAACATCTCGCCAGTAAGCAAGCGATTTATCACCCTCACCTTCTTTGAAAGCATGCTTCTCCGAGACTTCTTTAAAAGGTACAACAGAGACTTTTTTAATCTGAATAATGCAAACTGCTCGGTCTTTGCTATCTAAAATCACATCATAAGACCCAACTTCAGGCAAGGGGACATTGTCAATGTGGTACAAATCATAGGCCGATGCTGTCGCCGTTTTGGTTTCCTCAAGGACCAACTGTGCCAACACATCAGCTTCCGTACCAAATTGCCAAGCGTCAATGTCATCTCCGATTGAAGGATTCATTTTCTTATACTTGTTCCAAAGTTCTTGTGCATTCATAGTTTTCTCCTACTTCAAACTCCAGCCACCGTCAATTTTAACAATTTCGCCCTGCATAGAGCTGGCTTTGCCTGAGGCTAAAAAGCCTGTTAATTCTGCTATTTCGTCAGGGCTACTCCAACGTCCAATTGGGGTTTCTTGAGCTACCCAATCAGCCAACCCGCCTGGTTCAAAATCACTAGCTGTCATGGCTGTCTTAACCGCACCTGGTGCAATACCAAAAACCTGAACCTTGTCTTTGGCATAATCAAGGGCAAGCTGGCGGGTGAAACCTGCAAGTGCGTGTTTGCTCGCTGTATAGGCTGCTCCGCCCCCACCTGCCATAAAAGACGCAATCGAACACATATTGATAATGATGCCCGCTTGTCGTTCCACCATCTTGGCTAAATAATGGCGAGTAATAGCAACGGTTGCAAAGAAATTGGTCTGAAAAACGTCTGCTATTTCGTCATCTGATATAGCCAGCAAGGGCTTGTAAGCATCGAGAATACCTGCCGTATTGCATAGGATATCCACATCAGGCACAACATCAAAAAGCGCAGCTAAATTCCCTGTGATATCCAACTGCAAAAAATGAAAATTCTCTTCTTGAATATCAGGGGCTTCTGATTTGTCAACCCCATAAACTGCGCAGCCATTTTTCAAAAAAAGACGAGCTTGTGCCAGTCCAATGCCAGAACTGACGCCTGTGATAAGCACCTTAGTCATGGACTTCCACCCAATCGGTCGCTAAAACGTCACAAGGGGTCGGTGACCACGTAGAAAAGCCCTCGCCCTCACCAGAAACGTTGATGAGGAAATAAGGGGTCACTGGCAAAGCCACACCGTTTTGCTCAATGCTGTCAAACAATTGCACGTAGTTTTCGGCACCGCCCCAGCCTGTACGCACGTATTTTTTCTTCGCTTTTAATCCTGGTAAAATCTCTTCAAAAGTCATTTTTCTCTCCTTGTTGTTACTATCTCTAGTATATCAAAAAACGAGCCCGTAAGCTCGTTTTGACGAATGGTTAGGCTCTTCCTAACAACTTTTTCACTGCTGTAATGGCTTTATGCAATCTAGGGCGTGGGTAATAACGGAAAGTCCCCATTTTACGGACAATGTAACCATTGAAATTTTGTTTGAAACGAAGGACACCATCGCTACCGTCGAAAACACCTTGAATACCAAGGAAGTTATAAAAGGTAATGCCACGTTTAATAGCTTCTGTCATGACGTGCTCTTGCAGTACTACTGGTGCGTAGAATTTGTTAAATTCGGTGTAAGAACCGCTGAAAAGGTAAACCGCTTCTTGTGGTGTGTAGATAAAGAGACTACCTGCCAAGACCACATCTTCTGAACCGTGCTGAGCAATCAAGTCCTTAGCTTCCTTGATACGAACGTCAAAAGTGGCAATTTGCTTATCCAACTGCGCTTTTTGTTTGTTAACCTTAGCTGAGTTGACCCCGTCAGCAATTTTTTGATTTAAAACCGCTAACTGAGCCGCAATATCATCATAACCTTCTTGAAGGTTGTTTAGATAATCTTTAAAATTCAAAGTCGCAATCATAAATTCACAGTTATCCCCAAAACTATCATAAAAGTCCTCATAATAATCTAAAGGCTTGTCTTGATAATCGCGTCTTGCTGATGTGGAAGCTGTGATTTCTTTAAAAATAGACAATTCATCACGTTTGAGGCGACGCACCTTGATACCGAAAGAATTGGTCTTATTAACCAAAGGGCGTCCTTTTTTACTGAAGGAGTTGCGTAGCGTTTCAGGTGTCAAGCCTGTCAAATCCTTGACATAATGCCAATCTGGTTCACCATCAGGGTAGCCCGTCTGCAAACCATCATAGTGATAGCCAAGGTCTGTCAAATCTGTAATCAATTCTGGTCTTTCATCGTCGTTGGGATTGCCATGGGTATCAAAACTTTGATAAATGTCATAAGGTTTGACAATCAGCTCCAAGGCGCCATTTTCCTTGGCGTAGGCTTGTAATTCCCGATAAAAGTCTGAAAGATAGGCTGGGTCCTTAGAAGCTGGACCTGAATTGATTTCCATGTGAAGCCCACCTGTCATCGCCTTGCTATACAAAATGCCAGCCACCTGGATAGCTCCGTCTGCCTCCAAACCTAGAAAAGTCACCTCAAACCCACGTTTTTCAAGTAAATCTGCCATTTCGACAGACTGCATAAACGAGCGTTCTTTAAAAGAGGCACTCACTTGTTCGTAATCCGCTCTGGATAAAATCGTTAAACTCATCTGTTTTTCTCAATTCTATTCGTTTTTTCAGTTAAAAGTCCCTTAAAATCTAGCAAAGGAAACTTAAATGAAAATAAACTGTCATTTCCTGAAAGGAGTTTCATTCCTCAACAAACAAATACTCAGCCTCTGATTTGAGGCTGAATATTCTGCTCTCTTAGCCAATTTGGCTGCCGTTTGGAACACTTGGATTCACTGTTAAAACAGTTAAATGGCCATCGTGTTCAGCTGATAAAATCATTCCTTGACTGAGCAAGCCCATCATTTTCCGTGGTTTCAAATTAGCTACGATTTGTAATTTTTTTCCCACTAATTCTTGTTCGTTTGGATAGTATTTCGCGATACCTGAAAGGATTTGACGGTCTTCACCATCACCGGCATCCAAGCGGAATTTCAAGAGTTTTTCAGAGCCTTCAACTTTAGACACTTCTTTGACTTCAGCGACACGGATTTCAACCTTGTCAAAATCATCAAATTTAATGGCTTTTTTCTCATTGTTAAGTTCAACGTCTGCTGGGTCCCATTCTTTTTCTTCGGCAACAACTGCACCAGCTCCCATGTTGGCTTTGATGTAGTCAATTTCTTCTTCCATATCAAGACGTGGGAAGATTGGTGTTCCTTTAGCAACTACTGTGATACCTTCTGGGAAACCAGCCAAGGTCAAGTTTTCAAGGTCAAAATCATTGCCAAGACCAAGTTGTTCCATGATAGCATCTGAGGTGCTCATCATAAATGGTTGGATCAAGTGAGCCACCACGCGCAGACTAGCCGCCAAATGTGCCATTACAGCTGCCAATTCATCGCGTTTAGCCTCGTCTTTAGCAAGAACCCAAGGCGCTGTTTCGTCAATGTATTTATTAGTACGTGAGATGATGTTCCAAACGGCTTCCAAAGCACGTGGGTAATCAACTGCGTTCATTTGTTTGTGGTATTCTGCGATATTTTCTGCCACGACAGCCGCCAAATCCGCATCAAAGGCTGTCACATTTTCCACATAAGTTGGAACCTTACCGTCAAAATATTTGTTAATCATGGCAACGGTACGGTTGAGCAAGTTTCCAAGGTCATTTGCCAACTCATAATTGATACGTCCAACGTAATCTTCAGGCGTGAAGGTTCCATCTGAACCGACTGGAAGAGAACGCATGAGGTAATAACGAAGTGGGTCTAAACCGTAACGTTCTACCAGCATTTCAGGGTAAACCACGTTACCTTTTGATTTAGACATTTTACCGTCTTTCATGACAAACCAACCGTGAGCAATCAAGCGTTCTGGCAATTTCATGTCCAACATCATCAACATAATTGGCCAGTAAATAGAGTGGAAACGCAAGATATCTTTACCAACCATGTGGAAAACAGTACCTTGGTTCCAGAATTTGTCAAAGTTGGCATGGTCTTCTTGGTCGTAACCAAGAGCAGTCACATAGTTCAATAGAGCATCAATCCACACATATACCACGTGTTTTGGATTAGATGGCACTTTGACACCCCATGTAAATGACGTACGGCTCACAGCCAAATCTTCAAGACCAGGTTCAATGAAGTTTTTGATGATTTCGTTCATACGACCTTCAGGCTGAATAAAATCAGGGTGAGCATGGAAAAAGTCAACCAAGCGGTCAGCGTATTTGCCTAAGCGAAGGAAGTATGACTCCTCAGAAACCCACTCAACTTCATGACCAGAAGGGGCAATACCACCAATGACTTCCCCTTTTTCGTTACGGAAAACTTCTTCTAATTGGCTTTCTGTGAAAAATTCTTCATCTGAAACTGAATACCAACCTGAATATTCGCCCAAATAAATGTCATCTTGTGCCAACAATTTTTCAAACACATCAGCCACCACTTTTTCATGGTAGTCATCTGTTGTGCGGATAAATTTGTCATAAGAAATATCAAGCATTTCCCACAATTTTTTAACGTCAGCAGCCATGCCGTCAACGTAAGCTTGTGGCGTGATACCTGCTTCTTCTGCTTTTTGTTGAATTTTTTGACCGTGTTCGTCAAGTCCTGTTAAATAAAAGACTTCGTGGTTCATCATGCGTTTGTAACGGGCTAAAACGTCACAAGCAATTGTCGTGTAAGCTGAACCAATGTGAAGCTTACCTGATGGGTAGTAAATCGGTGTCGTAATGTAAAAAGGTTGTTTACTCGTCATTTTCTTTCCTTTCAAATCGAAGCTAATGAAACTCCTTTATTGATAACACCTCATTATACCACATTTCTGTGACCCCTTATAGCGTAAATCAATCAGAATAATCAAATTTATCGCTGGATGGGGGATTTTTTGGTAGAATAGCAGGTAGCAAAGTATAGAAAGAAGACCTGTTTTACCTTATGAAATTAATCTCATGGAATATCGACTCGCTTAACGCTGCCTTGACCAGCGATTCTGCACGCGCCGTTTTGTCACGCGCGGTTATTGATACCTTAGTCGCGGAAGAAGCTAACATCATCGCTATCCAAGAAACCAAATTGTCTGCCAAAGGCCCAACGAAAAAACACCTGCAAATCTTACAAGACTATTTCCCAGATTATGAAATCGCTTGGCGTTCGTCTGTTGAACCTGCTAGAAAAGGCTACGCTGGTACCATGTTTCTTTACAAAAAGGGCTTAAACCCAAGTATTTCTTACCCTGAAATTGATGCCCCTGACACCATGGATTGTGAAGGACGTATCATCACCCTTGAATTTGAGCACTACTATGTTACCCAAGTTTATACGCCAAATGCTGGGGATGGGTTAAGACGCTTAGCCGATCGCCAAATTTGGGATGAAAAATACGCAGATTACTTGGCATCATTGGACCAAAAGAAACCTGTTTTGGCAACTGGCGATTACAATGTTGCCCACAAGGAAATTGACTTAGCTCACCCAAGTGCCAACCGTCGTTCACCTGGTTTCACAGATGAAGAACGTTCAGGCTTTACTCATTTGTTGGCTAAGGGCTTTACCGACACTTTCCGTTATATTCATGGCGACATTCCAAATGTCTATAGCTGGTGGGCACAACGCAGCAAAACCAGCAAAATCAACAATGCTGGCTGGCGGATTGACTATTGGCTCACATCAAATCGCATTGCCGATAAAATCGTCAAATCTGAAATGATTGACTCAGGCGCTCGCCAAGACCACACCCCAATTCTTTTGGAAATTGATTTGTAAGCATAAAAAATACCTCAGAGATGCTGTTCTCCGAGGTATTTTACTTATTCAAATAAATCACGGTAAGACTTACGGTGACCCAGTTGCAAGACACGATTGTCCTTGACTAGTACGGGACGCTTAATCAACATGCCGTCTGAAGCCAGCAACTCAGCCGCCTCATCAATGGAAAGACTATCAACCTTATCTTTCAAGCCCAAAGCGCGGTAAGCCTGACCGCTGGTGTTGAAAAAGTTCTTTATCGTGTAATCGGACTCTTGCATCCATTTCTTTAGTTGCTCTGCTGTGGGTGTATCCACCGTCAAATCAACTGCCTTAAAATCCACTCCTAATTTCTGTAATTCTGCTTTAGCACGACGGCAAGTACTGCATTTTGGGTATTCATAAAATGTTAACATCATGTCCTCTTTTCTAAAACGTGACCCCTCCATGGGATAGAAGCCAACGTTTCCGCTCTAGTCCTCCAGCATATCCCGTTAACTGCCCTTGACTTCCTAAAACCCGATGACAAGGAACAAAGACAGACAAAGGATTTTTTCCGACAGCACCACCGACTGCTTGGGCAGATGCACACTGGATTTTTTGGGCAATTTCCCCATAAGTCATCGTTTTTCCATAAGGAATCTCCCTCAAAACCTGCCACACGCTTTGTTGAAAAGCCGTTCCTTGTGGAGCTAAAACCACGTCCTCAGCTTTAGGATTTTCACCAGCAAAATAAGCATCTAACCACGCTGTTGCATCTGCTAAAAAGATAGAATCACCCTCCACAATCGCTTGGTCGCGGTAGCCATTTTCAAAATACTTTTGCCCGACAAAGTAGCATCCCAGCAAGCCACGCTCATCTGCCAACAAACTGATAGTTCCCAAGGGAGAAGGGTAATAGCTTCGCATCAACATCGTCAGTGCCTTTCCAAATGCTAGAGGTTTAACTGATTTCATTATAGCAAAAAGCGGTGGGAAGGAAAAACAAAAGCCCCTATCACCCACGCGAGGTAATAGGGAACTGGCTTTATTTTTTGGTAATTAAGCGCACACGAACGATGTTGTCGCTGGCTTCAAAGGTTGCTACTAAATCATCAATTTTCGCTTTGTCTGTTTCGTCCAAATCAAGCAAAGTATATGCGTACTCGCCTTTTGAACGGTTAATGATATTGTCAATGTTAATGCCTAGGTTAGACACGGCGGTTGAAATTCTCGCCACGATATTTGGCACATTTTTGTTAATCAAGGTAATGCGATAAGGCGCCGTCAAAGCCTGATGCACATTTGGGAAATTCACAGAATTGGTGATTTCACCTGTTTCCATAAATTGACGAATTGTTTTACCAGCCATAATCGCACAATTCAACTCAGCTTCTGCCGTTGAACCACCAACGTGTGGGAAAACCGTGATTTTATCTTTATTTAAAAGCTCTTCTGTCCCAAAATCAGTGATATAGCGTTTAACAACGCCAGTTTCAATCGCATCAAAAAGTGCAGCATTATCCACCAATTCACCACGGGCAAAGTTGATAATCACAGTTCCCTTTGGCATCAAGGCAAAGGCTTCGCTATTAAAAGTGTGACGGGTTTCATCAGTCAAAGGCACATGAACAGTGATGTAATCCGCATTGGCAAAAATCTCTTTCACATCGTCCACGCGTTTGACATGGTGTGAAATATTCCAAGCCGTTTCAATAGACACATAAGGGTCATAGCCCATGACATTCATACCTAGACGTTGAGCGTAGTTGGCAATGCGACCACCAATGGCACCAAGTCCAATGACACCAAGGGTTTTACCTGAAATTTCACTACCTGCAAATTGTTTTTTGCCTGCTTCAACTTGTTTGGGAACGTCATCACCTGACAAGGTATTGACCCATTTATTTGCAGCAATGTAATCACGCGCAGACATCAAAAGAGATGCTAAAACAGCTTCTTTGACGGCATTGGCATTGGCACCTGGGGTGTTAAAAACCACAATCCCTGCTGCCGTTGCCTCGTCAATCGGAATATTATTCGTACCAGCACCCGCACGCGCAATAGCTTTGAGATTATCTGGAAATGTTGTCCCGTGCAGATTTTGGCTCCGCAAAATATAAGCATCAGGATTATCTGCCAAATCACCATCTACCTGAAAATGATTGCCTAATTCCTTTAGACCCACTTGATTGATATTATTAAACGTTTTAACACTATAGACCATAGACTTCACTCCAAGGCTGCAGGCAGCCTCCCTTTTCTCTTATTTGTTACAAACTATGGTGGTCCGCCTCATCAACTTCTTGATAAAAGGCATTCTCAGCCTTAGTTTTGATTTTTTGATAAGCTAGACGTTCCCCATCAACAGGGACTTTTCCACAATAAACGTAACCGAGTTTGGTCAAAATATGCTGCATAGCAAGGTTTTTCTCGTGGGTATCGCAACGAAAATCATGCCCTTTTGTCCCTTCAATCAAGCCTTGAAGAAAGGTTTGAGCGACTTTTTGCCCTGTCACGCGCGATAAGACCGCCACACGGTGAAAGGTGACGTATTGGTGATTGTTGTGCTGCCAATGACCATCGTAAATCTTTTCATAAGCAGGTTCAACCCCAATCACCACCGCAGCATGGGCAACAATTTCCCCATCCAATAAGCCTACATAAGCTTGACCAGCTAAAATATCATCATAAATGGTATTTTCATCAGGGTAAGTCCCTTGCCACTGGTTGCTACCACTTGCAGCTAATTGCTTTCTAGCATCCTCAATTACTCGCATGATTGGTGTCACTTCATTGGGAAAAGCTTGTCTAATCTCCATTTTATTACCTCTTTTTTATTGATATACACCTATTGTATAACATTTCTGCTGTAAAAAGGGCATTAGTTAGATTTATTTTCAGCTTCAAATTGCTTCATAAAGGCAATCAAATCCACCACACCTTGACGTGGGAATGCGTTGTAAAGACTTGCACGCATGCCTCCAACTGAGCGGTGCCCTTTGATGTTTTTAAAGCCAAGCGCTGTCGCTTCTGCCACAAACTGCGCATCCAATTCTTTACTTGGTGTCACAAAAGGAACATTGGCAACAGAACGTTGGGCTGGATTTTTAACAGGATTGGTGTAAAAATCAGACTGGTCAATGAAATCGTACAAAAGTCCTGATTTTTCACGATTGGCTTCTTCCATTTTATCCACACCACCAAAGGCCTTGACCCACTCAAAAACCAATTTTGAAATGTAAATGCTATAAGCTGGTGGGGTATTGTAGAGCGAACCTGCCTCTGCTTGGATGCGATAATCCAGCATTGATGACAAAGTTGGCTCGTCGTTTAGGAAATCTTCGCGGATAATCACCACAGTCACACCTGCAGGACCAATGTTCTTTTGAGCGCCTGCATAAATAACCGCAAAATCTTCCACATTGTAGCGCGCAGCTAAAATATTAGACGACATATCAGCGACAATCGGCACACCATTGGTATCAGGAAGGTCATAAATGGCTGTTCCCTCAATGGTATTGTTGGTTGTGATATGCACATAAGCGGCTTCTGGATCAATGGTTTTAGGGTCAAATGTTGGAATATGGTCATACACCGTATCCTCAGACGATGCCAACAAAACAGGCTCAAAAGGAATGGTTTTGGACAATTTTACAGCTTCTGCATAAGCTTTTTTCCCCCATGATCCTCCAACAAGATAGTACGCTTTACGCCCCTTTGCTAGATTCAAAGGCAGCATTGTAAATTGCGTTGATGCACCACCTTGAAGAAACAGTACCTTATAATTATCAGGAATCGCCATCAATTCACGCAACAAGCGTTCTGCTTCTTTAATAATGTGGTCAAACTCTTTGGAACGGTGGGACATTTCTAAAACACTCATGCCGCTACCTTGGTAGTCAAGCATTTCACGCTGTGCTTGTTCAAGCACGGGTTTTGGCAACACTGCAGGACCTGCAGAGAAATTGTAAATTGTCATAAAAATACCTCCGTTATAATTGTTATAAATTATAGCATAATATTCTGAATTTTGTAAAGATTTTTAAGATTTTTACTCAAATGATTTATAAATAATCATGTTATAATGATAACGAAGGACTAGAAAAGGAGTTTTCATGATTATTAAAGAATTTTGTGCAGAAAATACCACACGCCTTAACCAGCTCGATGATACGATTAAACGCGTTGAATTGTGCGATAACTTAGCCGTTGGCGGTACGACTCCCTCTTATGGGGTTATCAAGGAAGCAGCGCGCTATCTCCATGAAAAAAGCATTGCCCTAGCCACTATGATTCGTCCGCGTGGAGGGAATTTTGTCTATAATGATAGTGAATTGCGCATCATGGAAGATGATATTTTACGCGCGGTGGAATTAGAAAGTGATAGCTTGGTTTTGGGATTGTTAACCGAGGACAACCTCATTGACCAAGACGCTATTGAACAACTCTTGCCAGCAACACAGGGCTTGCCGCTAGTTTTCCACATGGCTTTTGACCATATCCCACTTGATCAACAAACAGAAGCCATTGACCAATTGGTGGACTTAGGCTTCACGCGTATTTTGACACATGGGTCTGCTCAAAATAACCCAATTACTGAAAACATCACCCACTTGAAAGACTTGGTTGAATATGCTGACGGTCGCATTGAAATCATGATTGGCGGTGGCGTGACAGCAGAAAACTACCAAGATTTGATTAAACAAACGGGTGCCCAAGCCGCCCACGGTACTAAAATCATGGCCTAAAAGCCAAAAATGAGGACTTAGCCGTCCTCGTTTTTTTGATTAGAGAGCATCTCTGCCCTTTTCGCCTGTCCGAATGCGAATCACCTCATCAACTGGAATGATAAAAATCTTCCCATCGCCGACATCGCCTGTCCGAACAGTCTGGCAGATACTACTCACCACATCATCCACCAAAGCATCGCAAACCACGATTTCCACCTTAACTTTTGCCAATAAGGTTGGCACAATTTTTTGACCACGAACATATTCCGCAAATCCACGTTGCTTGCCGTGGCCCAAAACCTGACTGACAGTCATGCCATTGGTCAGATTCTTCTTAGACAGGGCATCCTTTAAATCTTCCAAGCGGTCTGCTCGAATAATGGCTTCTACTTTTTTCATAACGTCACTTCCTCGCTTTTATTAAGAATCCAATCCCATGAAGGTTGGGTAGGCTGTTTCTTTATGCTCAGCATCATCAAGACCAATTGCTTCCAAACGTTCTTCCACACGGATGTCCATAAAGAGCGAAATGACTTTGATAATCACAAAACTTGCTACCGCTGACCAAACAATTGTAAAGATAATAGCAGCTACTGTGACCAAAAGCAAGTGAGCATTGCCATAAATCAAACCAACATTATGCGAATCAAGAGCCAATTCTGGCGTTGTGAAAATAGCTGTTGCTAGACCACCAAAGATACCACCGATACCGTGACAACCAAAGGCATCCAAGGCATCATCATAAGCTAATTTTGGTTTCAAAACAGAAATAGCAAAGTAACAAATAGGACTCACACAAAGACCAATGATAAGAGAACTCCAAGTTGATACAAAACCTACCCCTGGTGTGATCGCAACAAGCCCTGCTACCAAACCTGTTGACGCGCCGACAAGTGAGAAACGACCCGCCATGATTTTTTCAACAATCATCCATGATAATAGGGCTGATGCTGCTGCGATATGTGTTGTGATAAAAGCATGAACCGCAAGTCCATCTGCTGCAAGAGCTGACCCAGCGTTAAAACCAAACCAACCAAACCAAAGGATACCAGCTCCTAAAAAGACAAATGGTACGTTGTGAGGACGGTATTCCAAACGATGATAGTCACGACGTTTACCAAGCATCAAGGCTAGAACCAAACCTGACACCCCTGACGTGATATGAACCACACCGCCACCAGCAAAGTCAATGGTTCCCCATTTAGCAAGAAGCCCTTCATCCCAAACCATATGAGCAAATGGGAAATAGACCAATAAGAGCCAAAAAACAATAAAGATAATCAAAGCACTAAAACCCATACGCCCTGCAGCTGCCCCTGTTAAAATGGCAACCGTAATAATCGGAAACATCATTTGAAATGCTGCAAATAAGGCATCTGGAATTTCTAGACCACGTGTGCTTGTTGTTTCACTGACACCATTTAGAAAGACATGGGACAGATTTCCGATGATATCCCCTTTTCCACCAAAAGAAAGAGAATACCCACAAACAATCCACATCACTGACGCCAGAGCAATCGGCAAGACACACATCATCATCGTGTTGATGACATTCTTACGCCTCCCTAAGCCACCATAGAAGAAAGCCAGACCCGGTGTCATAAGAAAAACCAAACTCGCGCAAATAATGATAAACGCTATACTTCCTGAATTCATATCCTATCTCCTTTACTCTCTTTACCACGACTTTTGGATAAAAAGCCACTTCCTAAAGATGTCAACCTCAATGACTTGAGTTATTATGTTAGATAATATAACACTAAGTTTTCCTGAAAGCAATACTTTTTACTAAAATTTTCTAAATTTTCTGCATTTATAACCTAGAATGTTACTTGTTTTTAAGACAAACGACTATCTTTTCTCAAACAAAACCGCTTTTTCTTCCACTTTTCCCCAAATACATCTGATGTAAGCTTTTACCCGAAATGTTTGTCGTTAGATTATGTCATATTTTATAACACAAAAAAGAGTCGTGCTAGCAACTCGACTCTTTTGGATATTTAATCAATATTGTGATAAGCGTTGTAAACCTCTTGGCGTTTTAAACCATAGGTTTTAGCAACTTTTTTGATGGCTTGGTTTGTTTTTTCTCCTGAGGCAATCAAGTCATTGACCAAGTCTGGAATGTCGCTCAGAGCCACACTTTCTTGGGGAATAGCTGTTTCATCTTGCCCCGATACAATCAAAAGACACTCCCCCTTCAAAGGCACTTGGGTGATATGCTCCATGATTTCTGAAATCGTTCCTCGTTGGTATTCTTCGTAAATTTTGGTTAATTCACGGACAAGAACGATGGGGCGGTCGCCATAAATGTCCTGCATATTGCTAAGCGTATCCAACACGCGATAAGGTGATTCATAGAAAATTTGCGTTTCAGGATAGGCTTTCTTGCTCTCAAAAAATTCTTTTTGCTGCCCAGCTTTTCTGGGAAGAAAACCGTAGAACACATGGGGTTGAGGCGCCAAACCACTGGCAATCAATGCGGTAATACCAGCCGATGCCCCTGGCAAAGAAATGACAGGAATGCCTTCTTCGATAGCTGCCTTGACCAAATCATGACCTGGGTCAGAAATGGACGGCATCCCTGCATCAGATACCTGTGCCAAACGTTTGCCGTCTTTTAACAGGGCAATCAACTCAGGAATTTTGTCATAGGCATTGTGCTCGTGAAAACTAATCTGTTTTACCGGTATATCAAAGTGTTTCAGCAAAATTCCTGTGTTTCGAGTGTCTTCTGCACAGACAAAATCCACCGTCTGCAAAACCTCAACCGCTCTAAAAGTCATGTCTTGAAAGTTGCCGATAGGCGTTGGGACAAGATACAATTCACCTGTCGTAGAAGCGTTATGATAACTTTTTTGGACCTGCATCACAACCTCACTCTCTATCTAGCACTTCCATACAAAACATGCACTCCTCATCATTTTCACGACGTTGTCCGTAGTAATCGTTGCAGATGTGGAAGCCATCGTGGTAGATGCTTTCAATATAGCGTTTTCCTTGTTTAGAGGTCTTAGCCGAAGCATTTTCTTCCAATTGGGCAAGGCGCGTTCTTAATTTATCATTTTCAAGACGCAATGCGGTGTTTTCTTCCAAAAGCGATTGGACTTGTTTTTTCATGGCATCAATTTCAGCCAATGTAATCATCAAATTTTGCGAAAAACCGTCAAAAGCATCAAATAATTTTTTCTTATCCATATCGTTTGACCTCATCTAAAGTATATGTTAATAGGGCGTGTTTTTCAGGAAATTTCACTTTAATGGTATCTGAAAAGACGTCAATGCTGGCCACACTTCCCACACCTTCTGCCGTTTCGATGTCACTTCCCACATCAGGGAATTTTTCCTTGGCTTCTCTGTAAAAATCATCCTCAAAACTCAAGCAACACATGAGGCGACCACAGCGACCAGTTGTCTTGCCTGTGCTCAGTGACATGCCTTGATTTTTAACCATTTTGATGGAAACAGGTGGAAATTCACCCAGAAAAGTTGAGCAACAAAGCGTACGACCACAAGGGCCCAAACCGCCGTAAACCTTGGTTTCCTCCCGATTGTTAATCTGTCTTAATTCAATCCTTGTCTTGAAATGACTAGCCAAATCACGCAGCAATTTTCGAAAATCAACCCGTTCTTCCGCCGAAAAAGTGATAAGCACGTAATCGCGCTCCAAAGGAAAGACGATATCAATGACCTTCATCTGCAATTGATTGAGAGCAACCAAGTGATTAACAACCTCAAAAGAGTCTTTGGCAAAGGCTTTATTGTCTTGATAATGCTTGATATCCTTGGCATCAGCTGCTCGCGAAATCACATCCATTTCAGCTGGTAATTTTGTGTCGTCAATGTCCTGATTTTCGCAGACCACTTCTGCTAAGCGATTGCCTTTTTTGTTTTTGACAACCACCTGCTCGCCAAGTTTGTAGCAGCGATTAGGCAAGACATAGGCAATGCCACCTGTTTCTTTATATTTGATACGCAATACTTCTGTCATGAAACCACCATATATTCTAATACGTTTTGAAAACTCACATTACTTTTCCACATTTGCTGAGCTTGATAAGCCTTTTCCAAATAAACCAAAGTTTGTTTGCGCTCGAGGTGTTTGGATAAATACAAAGTCAACAACTGAAAAGCCAACTCTTGCTCGCTTTTTTCAGGAGCCAACTTCACCAACTCATTGACTTCCAAATAAGCCGTATCCGTGTCTTTAAACAAGGTAGCGACAAAACGCTCGCTCGCTTGCAACAACTCCTCAACCTTTTTATCCTGTATCAATTTTTCAAGGTGTTGGGGCGTCTTAGCCAAGGCAACCAAAATCTCTGCCTGTGTCTTTAAAACACCAGCTTCTTCAGCCTGTTTGCGTAATAGCGCCTCGTTTTTTGGAAAACGAATGACTTGGGTACGGCTCTTGATGGTTGGCAAGACCTTGCTTTCATCACTCGTCAGCAAAATCATATAAGACGAACTTTGCGGCTCTTCAATGAATTTTAACAGGCTATTAGCGGCGTTTGGATGCATCTTGTCACAATCCTGAATGATAAAAACTTGCGATTGGCTCTCAAAACCTGAGCGTGAAAAGTCCCGCAACAAGTCACGAATCGTATCTGTTTTAATAACTTGACCTGTTGGCTTGATTTGTTTCACATCTGAAAATTCATTCTCAGCGATGAGAACACATTCACGGCACTTGCCACAAGGCAAGCCATCTTGAAAATGCTCACAAAAACGGCTTTTAGCTAAGTAAAGGGCAAAGTCCAAGCTCGCAAAATCTCCAGAAAAAAGATAGGCATGGCTCATCCTATCTGACCTTAAGATGTGATTGAATTCCTCAAAAAGATGAGGTTGCAAGCTTTCCAAATCCATTTTCATTTTCCTACTACCTACGCTAAGTGTTGTAAAATCACCTGATACACCTCTTCAACGACGCTGTCCAAGTCACGTGAGGCATCGATGGTCACAATACGGTCTTTTTCCTGTTCTGCCAAACGCAAATAGCCTTGACGCACGCGTTGGTGCATATCTAATTTTTCCAAATCCAGACGATTGACCTCACGTTCAGCATTTTGAGCAATGCGTTGCAAGCCAAGTTCTGATTCGATATCCAAATAAATGGTAATATCAGGTTTACGACCGTCTGTTGCAAAATCATTGAGTTGTGTAATGGTCGCCTCATCCAAACCACGCCCTGCGCCCTGATAAGCAATCGAGCTATCAATAAAGCGGTCAATCAGTACAATCTTCCCATTTTCCAAGGCTGGCAAGACTTTTTCCACATAGTGTTGACGACGTGCTGCCATATACAAAAGCAATTCCGTCTTATAGTCCATATTAACGTGATGGACGTCTAAAATCACCTCTCGAATCCGCTCTGCAATCGCCACACCACCTGGCTCTCGTGTCGCCAAGACACTAAGCCCTTGCGCTTGCAATAGTGGAATGATGCGTTCTAAAACGCTGGTTTTACCAGCTCCGTCAGGTCCCTCAAAAGAGATGATTACTCCGTTTTTCATGAAAATTCCTTCCAAACTTATTACTTCTATTCTATCAAAAATATAGCAAAAAGGCACTACCGAATATGGCAGCACCTAAATAGACTTGTGTAACAACCTAGCTAAATCCTTGTTAATCCAATGATTTGGCTTCTGTCAATTCAATAGAATCCACTTGAATACCCTTGGCCAGCAAGGCTTTTTCTAAATGCGATGGATCCACTTTTCCGTCAATTTGAATTTCAATAGCAACTTTACCAGACTTGCGTGTGGCAACCACCGTGCGTTTGATATTTAGATTATCCGCTGAAATGGTTTCTGTGATTTTAGCCAGAGTGCCCACAGTATCATCTGCTGAGATAATGACCCGCACCCCTTCTTCGCCATATCCTGAAATTTCAAGAAAGGCTTTGAAAACATCTTTATCGGTGATAATACCATGTACGCGATTGTTTTCCACAACAGGCAAAATACCAACGTGATTTTTCATCATGAGGTAAATCGCATCTTCCAGCCTATCGTAAGGGGAAACCGTCACCACTTCTCGAATCATCACGTCGCGAATCTTGGTTTTATTGAGCAGGTAATTCATTTCATAAATGGACAAGCTCGTTGCTTTAGAAGGGCTAGCTTCTGCCATGGTTCTTTCAGTGACAAGACCGACAAGTTTATCGTTTTCAATAACAGGCAAGCGGCGTAACTTTTGCTCGCGCATCATATCAGCCGCGTGCGCTACTGTCGTATCAGGCGACACATAGACAACTTTTTTCGTCATAAAATCTTTTACTGGCATATCATTTCTCCAAATCCTTTTTTCGCAACTATTATACCATATAACGCTTTCTTTTGATATCAGGGAAATGGTTCATGCTAGTTGCAGTCAAGTGATACTATTGGCAATTATCACTAGCTTCCTAGATAAGCTTTACGCACTTCTTCAGAAGCCAATAATTCTTCACCTGTTCCTGACAAGACAATCTTACCTGTTTCCAAAACGTAACCACGGTTAGCGATGGCTAAGGCTTTGTTGGCATTTTGCTCAATCAACAAGACTGTTGTTCCTTGTTTTTGGATATCTTGGATAATGTCAAAGATTTCTTGAATGAAAATTGGCGCCAATCCCATTGATGGTTCATCTAAAAGCAATAATTTGGGTTGACTCATCAAGGCTCTTCCCATAGCAAGCATTTGCTGTTCACCACCTGACAAGGTTGCAGCGTCTTGTGATTTACGTTCTTCCAAACGTGGGAAACGGTCAAAAATTTTCTTCAAATTCTTTTGATTTTCTTCACGGTCACGGCGTAAAAAGGCACCTAGTTCAAGGTTTTCTAAAACCGTCATTCCTGGAAAAACGTGTCGGCCTTCAGGAACTTGCGACAAACCAGAAGCCACAATTTTACGAGCTGGCTCTTTCTGAATCTCTTTTCCTAAAAAGCTGATTTCGCCAGCACTTGGACGCACCAAACCTGAAATCGTACGGAGAATAGAGGTTTTACCAGCTCCATTAGCACCGATAAGGGTCACGACTTCGCCTTCATTGACTTCAAAAGAAACATCTTTAACCGCTTGAATCACACCGTAATGCACAGACAAGTGGTCCACTTTTAACATCGCCATTACCCTTCACCTCCTAAGTAAGCTTCAATAACACGTTGGTTGGTCTTGATTTCGTCTGGTGTTCCTTGGGCAATCAGACGACCATATTCAAGCACATAGATGCGCTCTGTTACTTCCATGACAAGGCTCATATCGTGTTCGATTAGCATAATCGTGATATTAAATTCGTCTTTGATTTTGCGGATGAGTTCTGTCAATTCTGCTGTTTCTTGCGGGTTCATCCCTGCTGCTGGCTCGTCCAAAAAGAGAATTTTGGGTTTGGTTGCCAAGGCACGCACAATTTCCAAACGGCGTTGTTGCCCATAAGGAAGATTTTTAGCAAGAGTATCAGCTTCTGTTTCCAAATTGAAAATAGCCAATAAATCCAAGGCCTTTTGACGCAATTCTTCCTCGCTTTGGTAGTATTTTGGCAAGCGCAAGAAACTAGCTAAAAGATGCGGAGAGGTTTGATTAGCCATCCCAATCAAAACATTGTCCAAAACCGTCATTTCCTTAAACAAACGAATGTTTTGGAAGGTACGCGACAAGCCCAAAGACGCAATTTTATAAGGTTTCATGCCATTTAAAATGGTACCATCAAGTGACACAGTTCCCTCACTTGGCTCATAAACACCTGTTAACAAGTTGAAAAGTGTGGTTTTTCCAGCACCGTTTGGACCAATCAAGCCAACCAATTCACCTTCATTGAGATGCATGGTAACATCACCTACGGCTGTCAATCCGCCAAAATTTTTGGTGAGCTTTTTAACATCAAGAAGTGCCATTACTGCTTACCTCCCTTAGTTTTGTTAAAGAATCGAGATAACGTGAATTCCTTCGTTCCCAAAAGTCCTCCTGGTCGGAAAATCATAACCAAAATGAGGGCAAGAGAATAGATAATCATACGAAGATTTGAGATATTTTGCAAGAACATATTCAAAATACCTAGGGCAACCGCCGCTAAAATCGTTCCTGTAATAGAACCAAGTCCACCAAGAACGGCGATAATCAAGTAGTCGATAGATTTCATAATGGTGAAATCTTTAGGAACAACTGTACCGATGTAACCCACATAAAGCGAACCTGCGATAGATGAAATAATAGCCCCCATCACAAAAATCAGCACTTTCATCTTGGTCACGTTGACACCCATAGCTTCGGCTGCAATTTCATCTTCACGAACGGCAATCACCTGACGTCCCATTGATGAACGTAGGAAATTCAAGACTAAAATGGTAATCACCACAACAAAGGCAAAGATAACAGGCCATGTAGTATAAGGTAAAATACCAGTCAAACCAGCAGCTCCGTTAGTCAAATCGCCACCATTGACAATCAAGATACGGATAATCTCAGCCATACCCAAGGTTGCGATGGCCAGATAGTCCCCCTTCAACCGCAAGGTCGGAATCCCAAAAATAAGGGCAACCACAACGGCAATGAGAACCCCAACGAGCATTGATAGGTAAAAGCCACCGTAAGTTGGATTTTGCTGAGTCATGATGGCTGTTGCGTAAGCACCGATAGCCATGAAACCAGCCTGCCCCAAGGTGAATTGCCCTGAGAAGCCAAGAACCAAGTTGGTTCCAAGCCCCATCAAGATACTAATACCAATCCCCATCAAAATTTGCACGTAGTACAAGTTTAAAATATTTGTGCGGGTTAAAACCTCTAAAATGGCATAAAGAACAACAATCAAGGCCAGCCATGAAAGATTTACTTTTAGATTTTTTTTCATTTTCTACACCTTTTCTTTTACGTTTTTACCGAGAATACCAGCTGGTCTTACTAATAAAATGATAATCAAAACACCGTACACAACGATATCACGATAGCTTGAAAGATTTAGAGAAATGGATAATGTTTCCAAAATTCCAATGACAAAACCACCTAAAGCAGCCCCTGGAATGATACCAATACCACCGAGAACGGCAGCGACAAAGGCTTTAATACCTGGAGTCATTCCCATCAACGGCTCAATTGAATTGTAGTACAATCCAATCAAGACACCTGCAGCACCAGCTAGTGCTGAACCAAGAGCAAAGGTAAAGCTGATGGTTGAATTGACGTTAATCCCCATCAATTCTGCTGCGTCGCTGTCAACAGATACTGCACGCATGGCTTTCCCCATTTTCGTTTTTCTAACGATAATTTGAAGAGCCACCATCAAAACAAGAGCCACAATAAGGATAAGCAACTGAATATTTGTTACAGTAATCGAACCAATGTGGTAATTGACAATTTTAATAGCTTGTGGGAATGAACGCGTGTTAGCACCGACCAAAAAGACCATGCCATACTCCAGCAAGAAGGATACCCCAATTGCTGTAATCAAAGCAGAAATACGTGTCGAATGGCGCAAAGGTCTATAGGCCAGAAATTCGATAAGCATCCCAAAAATAGCCGTTGTAATCATTGTCACAATCAAAGCCATCCAAAGATTCATGTGCAAAGCGCTAATCGCATAATACCCAATGAATGCCCCCAGCATATAAATATCGCCATGAGCAAAGTTAATCAATTTAATAATCCCATACACCATGGTGTATCCAAGGGCAAGTAAGGCATAGATACTGCCCAGAATAATACCATTAACCAGTTGTTGGGGAAGTTGTTCTAAAAACATATAATACCAAACTTTCTAGTGATGTGATATAAACGTTGCAAAAAACATTCGTTAGTTTTTCCCATTGATTTCGACTGCTTCAGCTGAGGCTTCTGCACCATTTTCCATCTTAACCATCAAAGCGGTTTTGATTGGATTGTGATCTTTATCAATCGTCATGGTACCAGTCACCCCGTCAAATTGAGAGAGTTTCGCCAAATTATCAGCAATGTCAATAGACGTTTTAGCACCTTTGGCAGCTTCTGCAATCATGTAAACCGAATCATAAGCCAAGGCTGCAAACATATTAGGCTCAGAACCGTATTTTTTCTTGTAAGCTTCAATAAATTGCGTTGCTTTATCTGAAAGAGCTGTTTTGGTAGAATAACCTGAAACGTAGTAAACGTCGTGTGTATTGGCCACACCAGCCAAGTCACCAAAACTATCGTCATTAAATCCGTCAGGACCCAAGATTGGCACTTCAATGCCCATATCACGCGCTTGTTTTGTAATGATACCTGTTTCTGTATAGTATCCTGGCATGACAATCGCATCATAATCCAAATCTTTGAATTTTGTCAAAGCTGATTGGAAATCCTTGTCGCCTGAGGCAAAAGTGGCCACCGTTACGATTTCACCTGGGTAAACTCTTTGAAATTCTTCGGCAATCCCTTTGGCATAGTCACTTGAATTGTCATAATAAAGAACGACTTTTTTAGCATTCAAGTTTTGGTAAGCGTATTGAGCAAGAACCTGACCTTGGAAACTGTCTTGGAAAGTTGTACGGAAAATGTATTTTTTCACGCCATCTTTGTCAATGGTCAAATCATCTTGCGTACCACTAGGCGTCAATAAAGGGACACCCGTTTTTTGAGCATTCAAGCTGGCTGCTGCTACGGCACCTGATGTCGCTGGGCCAATCATCGCATTTACTTGGCTTTGAACCGCTAAGTTTGTAGCAGCTGTTGATGCTTCCGCATTTTCCGATTTATTATCCTTGGTGATGACTTCAATCTTTTTGCCGTCAACCCCGCCAGCCTTGTTGATTTGCTCAACTGCTAGGTTAATCCCGTTTTTTTCGGCATTACCGTAGGCCGCAACCGAACCTGTCAATTCCAAATTGACACCGATTTTCAACGTATCGCCAATGGTTGTTCCTGTGGCGTTTGCGGTAACATCTGGCGACTTATTGCAACCAACTAAAACAAGGGCTGCTAAAAAAGGCAACAGAAATGTGGTAACCTTTTTATTCATAGCATCTTTCTCCTTCAATACCTGATAATCCAGATAAAATATACTGAATTATCAGAAAATTTTTATATTAAATAAATTTTAGTTATCAAAAAATTATATTATATCAAAAATTTTCCAGATTGCCTACAAAATTTTGGTTAATATTGTCCAATTGTGACAATGAAACTGATTTCACAAATTTCAAACGGGCAATTTCGTCTGCAATGGCTGGCGCATCGGCCTTATTGACATACAAAATTTGATAGTGCATTTTTCTAGAATGATAGAGGACATCGCCGTATTTTGCCAACTTTCGCGCATCACGATTATAATACAAATAAACGATAATCCCTTGTCGTTCCGTCTTTTCAAACATAGCTTATCCTCCTTTATGATGGCATTGGTGGTGAGATGAGTGGGCGGCTAGGGGCAGTCCCGTATCCACAAAAATAGCAGATGAAATCACTGACGAGATGTCTTGGGTCAATTCTGCTAAAATCTTTTGCACCGCAACTTCACTTTGCCGCAAAGCACTCATTTTCTCATGCATATCAATTGTTCTTTTTGTTTGAACCAATTGACGACGCAAGGTTTTGACTTCAGGGCGAAAAGCTGCATAAGTCTCAACAGCCTCATATTCTTGCCGCAGGGCTTGAAAAACTGCAATGTCTTCTTGCAAAGCCTTATCTGAGAGAAAGACTTGCCGCACCGCAAGGTAATCTTGCACGCTATCTAAGGCTAAAAAGGCTGCAACAACCTCATCAATCGCATCATCAATGGCTAGTAATTGGTCATCAATTGTCAACATAAATCGATTATACCATATTTGTCTGAAAATGTACCCTCACCTTGTTTTCAAAATAGCACAAAAAAAGCCTGCAAGAGCAGACTTTTATGATAAGGCTTATGCCTTAGTTTAATTCGTTGTTGACCATGATTTCATCGATGAAGCCATATTCAAGGGTTTCTTGGGCACTCATCCAGTTATCACGTTCAGCATCAAGGTGAACTTTTTCAAGCGGTTGTCCTGAATTATCCGCCAAAATTTGTTCTAAGTTTTGACGTGTTTTCAAAAGGTGTTCAGCAGCAATAGCCATATCTGTTTGTTGTGTACCGCCACCAGTACCACCCATTGGTTGGTGAATCATGTATTCAGCATTTGGCAACATGAAACGTTTGCCTTTAGCACCTGAAGAGGCGATGATGGTACCCATAGATGCTGCCATACCCATAACGATAGTTTGAACATCTGATTTGATGAAATTCATTGTATCCACAATCGCCAAACCAGCAGATACTGAACCACCAGGAGTATTGACATAGAGGTAAATGTCTTTAGTATTGTCTTGGGCGTCAAGGAATAAGAGTTGAGCAATGATTGAATTTGCCATATTATCTTCAACAGGTCCAGTCAACATGATAATACGGTCTTTCAACAAACGTGAATAAATATCGTATGAACGCTCACCGCGGCTTGTTTGTTCAATTACTACAGGAATCATAAATATTCTCCTTTTTTAAATAGTCAGAGCAAGCTGTTTATCAAGGATTGTGCTGTGCTCGATTGATATGAGTTTATTATAGTCAATTGGTCAACAAAGGTCAAATAAAAACGTCGCTTTTTAAAAACTTTCTAGCCGAAACTAGAAAGTTTTCTGAATATTATTTTGTTCCAAATAAGCGGTCACCAGCATCGCCAAGACCTGGAACGATGTAGCCGTGTTCGTTTAGTTTTTCATCCAAAGCGGCGGTGTAGATATCCACATCTGGATGAGCTTCTTGCAAGGCTTTGACCCCTTCAGGAGCAGATACGAGGCAGACAAACTTAATGTTAGCAGCACCACGTTTTTTCAAGGAATCCACTGCTAAAATGGCTGAACCACCAGTGGCCAACATTGGGTCAACGACGAAAATTTGACGTTGGTCAATATCTTCTGGCAATTTCACCAAGTATTCAACAGGTTGTAAGGTTTCTTCGTCACGATACATACCAATGTGACCAACCTTGGCTGCTGGTACTAGACTAAGAAAACCGTCAACCATCCCAATACCTGCGCGCAAGATTGGAACGATAGCTAATTTTTTACCAGCCAATTGTTTTTGAACTGTCTTTGTAATAGGTGTTTCGATTTCGACTTCTTCTAAAGGAAGGTCACGTGATACCTCATAACCCATTAACATGGCAATTTCATTGACCAATTCACGAAAATCTTTAGTTGACGTTGTTGAGCGACGCAAAATAGACAATTTGTGTTGAATCAATGGATGTGAGATAACTTGAAATTTTCCCATAATTCTACTCCCTTTTTCATTTTTTGGTATAACCCTATCAATTATATCAGAAATACGAAAAATATGCTCATGATTGACTGACAAATGTCATCATTTTTGTGCCTTTGCTCAGCTAATATTTTGTTGATGAGAAAGGTTAGGTTCGGTTAATAATTTGGTTTGGTATTGTTTAAAGGTCATGCCTGTCCAGCGTTTAAAGGCTCTTAGTAAGCTTGAACTTTCAGCATAACCAAGCAAGTATAAGATATCCTCAGTAGATAGACGCAATTGCAGATAGGAGCAGACCATGGCTTTTTGCACTTCTTGCAGTTCTTTATTAAAGCTAGTCCCTTCAGCGACGAGTTTACGTTGTAAGGTTCTTGAGCTAGTGTCTAAACGTTTAGCAAGGGTATTCAAATCTCCCTTACCGCTAGGAATACTGCGTTTGAGTTCTCGGCGAAGTTTTGCTGTCATGCTATCTTCTGCTACTGGTGAAAAGGTATAGTTTTGGTCAAATAAGAATTCTAAGTAAGACCACATCATGTTGTGAGAAGGAGAGAAATACCTTTCCAAATCGGCTTTAGCCAGCAGCATTTGATTATCTGCACCTATTTGTATCGGACAAGCAAATGTGTCATGTAAGATATCCTCGTAAGGATAAGGAGTAGTGACTGAAATGGGATGAATATCAACGCCCGTTCCAGTCCTCAAAACATCTAATAAAAGCAATTGCTGATTAATAATGAGAAAACGTGGTAGAGGCTTGTCAGGTAGCATATAAGAAAACTGAATAGAAACAGTGTCCCCTAAATCCTCCACATGAACAAGGACAGATCCATTGCTTTTTCGATAGGTTTCAATGCGTTTCAAGGCCTCTAAACCATTACGGCAAGACAAGGCTGAAAAATAGGGAGGAACCAGCATTTTGACGTTAACTAGCTGACTAATCGAATAAATGACCTCATCTGAAATCTCTTCTTCCAATATTTTAACCAATTTCAAGTATTGAGCGGCATCGTATTCGATTTCGTCTTGCCAAAGTTTATTGGGCAGCTCGGCTTTTTCCAAAATATCTCGCATTTGAATATTTATGGAAGACAGGAAACTTTGAAACTGTGGTGTAATGATTAACTTCATCTTTGGCGTGCTTATCCTTTTTAAGAGCGGACGATGCTAATCGTCAGTTGAATTTTTGTATTCGGTGATGGTCATTCCAGTCCATTTTTTGAAGGCGCGTGAGAAAGAAGAAACTTCAGCATAACCAATCAAATACGCGACCTCATCAGTAGTCATTTCTGGTTTTTTCAAGTAACTTAATGCTAATAATTTTTGAACGTTTTGCAATTCTTGGTTGAATTTGGTACCTTCAGCACTCAAGTTGCGTTGTAAGGTGCGGCTGCTAATACCCAAGGCTACTGCGATATCCTCAACTGAGAATTCCCCACTTGGAATAGCTTTGTAGAGCATTTGTTGGACAACACCTGTAAAGCTTTCACCAGAAATAGCTTCGGCTAGGCGTTCTTTCAATTGCGGCTCCAAATAATCCAGCATGATGTTGTTAGCTGTGATAAATGGGCGTTCTAAGTCAGCCTTGTTGAAGATAATTTCATTACCTTCGGTGTATTCCACGTGGCAACCAAATGATTCTAAGGCTTCTTGACCGTATTCGAAAGGAACCCCTATACGAACAGGTTTGATGGCTTCACCTGTTCCTGTCCGAATCATATCCAAAATCAAATGTTGCTCATTTAAGACCGCAAAGCGTGGCAATTCCAATCCTGTGTAATCGTAACGGTAGCTCACTCGCACCAAATCATCAAAGGTTTCAATATCCACAATGATTGGTCCTGTGATGCGTTTAAATTTTGCAAAATGCTTGATAGCCATCAAGCCGTTTTTTGACGACAAAGCGGCAAAAAACGGTGGCATCATCATTTGGATGTTTTTCAGACGGCTCATTTCTAAAATTTGCTCATCCGTCAAGAGTTCGTCCAAAGCGGTTAATAAATGGAAGTAATCAAGTGTTGATAACGCGAATTCTTCTTTTTGATAATCTTCTTGATAGCGCAGTGACTCAGGTAATTGGTCTAAGTCAACATCAATGCTTTTTAAAAATTGAAAATATTGGCCACTCACACTTAATTTCATAATTTATTTCCCCTTAATTAGCTTGCGTGTTTCATAATATAGTCAAATAGACGAGTTGGTAAGATAGTGTGTAGGAAGACAAGTGGTTTAGCTCCCATACCAATCAAGTAACGTGGGCGAGGACGACGGCTGTTGACCGCTTTTGAAATCGCACGTGAAATGATTTTTGGATCAGACATCATGTTACCTGAATATTGGCTACGCATACCTTTTGCTGCTTTTGTAGCTTGTTCTTCGTAAGCTCAACCTTTTGCAGATGCTTCCAATTTGTCAGCTGCGATGAAGCCCCAATCCGTTTTGATACCACCTGGTTCGATGATTGAAACGTCAATACCAAAGTCAGAGGTTTCCATACGAAGAGCATCAGACAAAGCTTCTACGGCGTATTTTGTTGCATGGTACCAAGCACCAAAGTAAGTTGTCAAACGACCACCCATTGATGAAACGTTGATGATGCGTCCTGATTTTTGTTTACGCATATGTGGCAATACTAGTTGAATCAATTCCGCTAAACTAAATACGTTAACTTCAAATTGAGCGCGTGCTTCTTCCATGCTAACGTCTTCTAGGGCACCGTATGAACCGTAACCAGCGTTGTTAACCAAAACATCGATGCGACCTTCGTTTTTGATGATGGTATCGACTGCTTTTTTGATTGAATCGCCATCTGTCACGTCTAGGTAGATTGGTTTAACACCTTTAGCTTTCAAAGGTTCCATAGCATCCAAACGACGTGCTGCACCGTAAACGATATGACCTTGTCCAGCCAAATCTTCTGCTGTTTGATAACCAATACCACTACTTGCTCCTGTTAACAAAATAACCTTTTTCATTTTTTCTTACCTCTATTTCTTCTTTTTCAATTGATGTCTTTATTATAGTCCTTAATTTTGGCTTTTGCCATAACTTATAACGCCATTATTATGACAGTTAATGACAAACGCAATAACATTTTTCGTCATATTTTTAGTGAACGCTGTTCATCATGTCATCATGCAGGTAAACCGTTTGTTTGGTGCGGCGTTCTGCATTTTTCACCATTGCTTGCGCAACGTTTTGTGGGGTGATACCTTTCCAGCCAGACATTGGTCCGACTAGGACAGGTGAGATGACTTGGAAAATCTTAATCCAAATGGCATCGCCAAGTGGCAGGTTCTCGCGGTCAGGGGCGATGAGCATTGACAGATGGTAGAAACGCACATCACCAAGTGACATACTGCGTAGCGAATCTTCTAAGCGCCCTTTAACTTGCAAATATTTGTAATAAGATATTTGGCTATTGGCACCCATAGCAGATACTAAATTAAAGCTTCTGATTTTACCTTGACAAATTTTCGCGAATTGGAAATCATAGCCAAAATCAACTTTTTCAAATAACTTGCGGTCATCTGTTCCAATGGCGAAAAAGACATCTGCGTCTTGTAACACCACATCATCGACAATCGGATGGTTAAAATCAATCAAGATTCTCTTCATCTTGTCGTGGTCTGGTAAACGTCGAATAGACTCACGTCCTAGGACATAAACCTTATCATAGTAAGCACTTTTCAGTGTTTCATTTAAAATATGGCCACCTACTTCACCAGTAGCAACTAAAATAATTGCTGTTGCCATACTCTTTTCCTTTCTTACAAGTACCTGTCAACACATCCTTAAGATGTTGACTCTTAACTTTTGACACTATTATTATACGTCTAAAGTATTGGAAATAAAATGATAAAGGATGCCTTTCATTTGCCATTTTACGACAATCCTTGACAGCTTTCATCAAAATGAACTGCTAAAAAGAAAAAGAGTGTAGCCTCTTAGCCTCTTAAGGAGTCGTCTTATCTATAATTATAAATGGAAAACTTTCATATCAATGCTATTGCTATTGATGTATTTTTGGTTAGTAAATTCACGGATACCGTCAGCACCTAATTCACGGCCGTAACCTGAGTTTTTGATACCACCAAATGGAATAGCTGGTGATGGAAGAGTTGGTTGGTTAACGCTGACTGCACCTGATTCCATTTGTGCAGCAAGGCGGTAAGCACGTTCTGGTGATTCCGTGTAAACTGAGCTACCTAGACCGTATTGTGTACCATTAGCAAGGGCAACCACTTCTTCTTCAGTGTCGAATGAGAAGATCATCAAGACAGGACCAAAGATTTCTTCGTTGAAGATTGGGTTATCTGGAGTCACATTTGTCAAGATAGTCGGTTGAACAAAGGCTGTGTCTTCTGGAACAGGTTGACCATAAGTTGTTGCTGTTGCACCGTGTTCAACGGCAAGGGCAATTTGTGCACGAACTTTGTCAGCGGCTTTTTATTCACAACAGGAGCTAGAGTTGTTGCTTGGTCCATTGGGTCACCAGATACCAAGTTGCAAACAGCTTCTTTGATTTGTTCCATGAAAGTATCGTAAAGGCTAGAGTGAATGAACATACGTTTGTCGCCTACACAAGCTTGACCTGATAGGGTTAGGCGTCCAACCATAGCACCTTGCATCACTTTTTCCATATCTGCATCGTCTAGAACAACCATGGCATCAGAACCACCTAATTCAAGGACGATTTTCTTAAGGTTTTGACCAGCTGTTGCAGCCACACCACGTCCAACTTCTGTTGAACCTGTAATAGTCACACCTGTCACACGAGGGTCAGCAATGACACGGTCAGATTGTTCGTAGCTGACAAACAAGTTTGTGAAGACACCTTCTGGTGCACCAGCGTCACGCATCAATTTTTCCATTGCAAGGGCACATTGTGGTACGTTTGAAGCGTATTTCAAGACCATCACGTTACCTGCCATAAGGGTTGCTGACATTGGACGAACGATTTGGAAGTAAGGAGCGTTCCATGGTTCGATTTGGTAAATAATTCCTGTTGGTTGGTAGATACCTACTGCATCACCTGCGTTTTGGTCAGGGTTTTTGATGATTTCTGGTTTCAAGTATTCAGCACCGTGATCAGCGTAGTGGTTAAACATATCAGCAACCACGTTCATTTCCCAAGCTGATTCCATGAAGAGTTTTCCTGTTTCAAGTGTATTGTAGCTTGCCAACTCTTCGCGGCGTTCCATAACTAATTCAGCAGCGCGGTGAAGGATTGCTGCACGTTCTTCAAACGTTGTGTTTTTCCAAGATTGGAAAGCTTCGTGAGCTTTGACTAATTTTTCTTCTAATTGAGCATCTGTTAATGTATCAAATGTTGCAAGAACTTCGTTGTTATATGGGTTTTTACTTTGGTATGGCATAATCAAATACCTCTTTCGTTTTTTAGTTATTTTTTTATTTGGCCTCTCTCGACCTTATGGTATTAGTTTACACCGCCACCCCTAAAAACAGAACAGCAAAAAGCGACTCCTTTTTAGCAATTTATGACAATTCAAATCAAAAAAAATCAAAAGACTTGTTGCCAAGTCTTTTGATGGTTTCACTAGTTGATTTTTCCAAAGGTATCTGCTATGCGCATGGTGGCTTCTTTGATGGTTTCAAGGGGAGCGGCGACATTGAGGCGGGCAAAGGTCTTGCCTTCTTCCCCAAAATGCTCTCCGTCATTTAGGACCACACGCGCTTCTTTTTGCAATTTTTCGTTGAGCTGGGGTTGTTGAATGCCGTAAGCTGAAAAATCAAGCCAAATCAGATAGGTCCCTTCAGGTTTCATGACCTTGATATTAGTATTTTCCCTCAAGTAATCCACAACGTAAGTGATGTTTTCCTCAATGACTGATTTCAATTCTTCTAGCCAAGGTTTGCCATAAGTAAAGGCGGTTTCGGTTGTTATCATGCCCAAGGTTGGCACTTCGTGCTGATTATTGGCTAATTGGACACGTTTGAAAGCATCGCGTAATTGCGGATTTTGGATAATCGCAAAGCTGTTCTTTGTTCCCGCGATGTTAAAGGTCTTTGTCGCTGATGAAAGAATGATGGCAAAATCCTTGAAACGCTCGTCCACCGTGTTAAAAGAATGGTGGGTATTGCCAAAAAGGGCTAAATCTTGGTGAATTTCATCGGAAATCAAGATAACACCGTGTTTGGCACAAAGGTCACCGATTTTTTGGAGTTCCTCTTTGGACCACACGCGCCCACCTGGATTGTGAGGACTGCAAAAGATGTAGAGCTTGACCTCATTATCCTCAATGTCTTTTTCCAACTGCTCAAAATCAATCTCAAAATGCCCATTTCGAATGAGAAGGGAATTTTCCACCAATTTGCGGTCGTTTAAACGAACGGTTCTGGCAAAAGGGTAATAAACAGGCGAATTGATGAGAACAGCGTCGCCTTTTTGGGTAAAGGCCTGAATAGCAACGGAAATAGCAGGAACAACGCCGTCAATAAAGGCAATGTCTTCCTTACTGATAGCGTAGCCATGCTCCTTTTTCTCCCAATAAATCACCGATTGATACAGCGAGTCTTTGGCATAATTATATCCAAAAATATGCTCCTGACCATAGTTGATGATAGCTTCCTTGATAGTTGGAACAGGGAAAAAATCCATATCTGCCACCCAAAGTTGTAGCAAATCAGGGTCATTTTCCGACGCTTGCCATTTATAAGTAAATTGATTTAGGCGATTGGGTCTGGTTGTAAAATCGTATTGTCCCATATTAAGCCCCCAATGCTGCTTTCAAATCTTGCTTCAAATCGTCTACGTCCTCGATACCAATAGACAAACGCAATAAATCATTGGTCAAGCCGTAAGACAGGCGGACGTCCTCTGGAATATCAGCGTGAGTTTGCGTTCTTGGGTAGGTGATAAGGCTTTCCACACCGCCAAGACTTTCCGCAAACGTGATAACTTCCAAGCGGTTGATAATCGTTGGAATTTTGCTTTCATCAGCCACTTTAAAGGAAATCATGCCACCTTTTCCTGTATAAAGAACTTCCTTAACTGTTGGCAAGGTTTTCAAAAAAGTAACCAATTCACGTGCATTTTCAGTGGCTTTTTCCATGCGCAATTTGAGGGTTTTTAAGCCACGCATCAATAAGTATGAATCAAAAGGCGATAGGGTTGAGCCTGTGGTGTTTAAATTATAGAAGAGTTTGTCATAAATGGCTTGGTCATTGGTCACTACAATCCCTGCTAAAACGTCATTGTGCCCTGCCAAGTACTTGGTTGCCGAATGCACCACAATATCTGCTCCAAGAGGAATAGGATTTTGGTAAATAGGGCTATAAAAAGTGTTATCCACAATGAGTTTGGCTCCTTTGTCGTGAGCGGCTTTGGCAACCGTCGCAATATCAAATTCGACCATTAAGGGATTGGTTGGGGTTTCGATGTAAACAATGTCAGTATCATCAGAAATGGCTGCCAACAAGTCGCTTTCTGTATTGGCATACTCAACGGTAAAACGTCCTTCGCTTTCTTTGTCGTTGAACCAGCGGAAAGACCCACCGTACAAGTCACGCGCCGCAACCACTTTAGCGCCGACAGGAAAGATTTCAAAAGCCAGCACAATAGCACTCATACCAGAGGATGTGGCTAGGGCATAATCAGCTTGTTCAATCGCTGCTAAGGTTTTTTCCAAGGTCGCGCGCGTTGGATTTTTGGTGCGTGTGTAATCAAAACCTGTTGATTTGCCAAATTCAGGGTGTTGATAAGTTGTGGAAAAGTGAATGGGTGCCGCCAAGGCTCCTGTTGCTTCGTCTGATTTGATTCCCGTATGTGCCAAGATAGTGGCTAATTTGTATTCGTTAGTCATTCTAGTCCCCTTTCTTTTGATTGCTCCAAAGCAATCAATCTCTTTTTAAATGTT